>CADAUN010000203.1 GCA_902791085.1 uncultured Erysipelotrichaceae bacterium
AAAAAGCTCTTCTCGGCGGTCAAAGGCACTAACCTTGAGTTCGCAGTATATATGGCAGCGTATTATGGTTTACGCCGCGAAGAAGTGTGTGGCCTTCGTTGGGATGCCGTCGATTTCCAGTATAAAACGATAACCATCAAGCACACAGTATCCGAAGTTACTGTCGATGGGAAATTTCAATTACTCCTGAAAGATACCACTAAGAACAAAAGCTCCTTTAGAACCCTACCTCTTAGCGACAGCACCATCTCCATGCTTCTCGAGATGAAGGAACGCCAAGAAAAGATGCAGTCTTTGTTTGGAAACAGGTATAACCATGGATTCGACGACTACATCTACTGTTTTGAAAACGGGGATCTAGTAAGGCCGAACTGGGTTACATACTCATTCAGGAAATTACTCGATGACAATGGGATGAGAAGAATCCGTTTCCACGATCTCCGTCACAGCTGTGCGACATTGCTTAGGCACGAAGGCGTAAGAATGGAGGACATCTCAAAATGGCTAGGTCATTCAAACACCCTTACCACCGAACAGGTCTACGCCCACTACGATGAAGCCGCAAAAGACGATACTTTGAAGGCAATTGCTAATGCCCTTGATGAAAAGGGAAAAGAGATGGATTAAAGCATTGATCCTCGGTTCGAACCGAGGATTTTTCTTCTTGGTCAAGAGAATAACTTTGAGGTGGTAAAATAAAATAACAACACTTCGATTACTGACAAAAAGGGGACTCTATGCCAACTAAACTTGATTACATAGTTCGCTCATTATCGAGAGGAACAAATAAAAAATACGAGACGTATGTTATCAACTCCATTTGGAACAAAATAAACAACTCTGAAGTTGAATTTGCAACTCAGCAATACGTCAAAGACAGCGAAGGAAACATCCGATACATCGATATGTATTTTCCGCAAATCAAATTCGCTATCGAAGTGGATGAATGGTACCACAACAACAACGATCAATCCTTTAGAGATAGCGCAAGAACCGAAGCGATTAGAACCGCTGTGTTGGATTCGACAATCGCTGATAGTTTTTCTGTCATTACATTTAAACGAGTGAAAATCTTTAACGATGATGGCGGAGAAAAAAGCATTGAGCAGTTAAATCATTCAATCGACCAAGTAGTATCAGAAATCAAGCGTGCTTTAGACAATCTGGGACAACCAATCAGTTGGGATTATGATGAGGGCTCCAGGATGGTGAACATCATCAAACGAGGATATCTCATGCGTGGAGATAACCTAACCACCATGAAGAACATTATCCACGTTTTTGGAAAAGACCTTCGCGGTTGGCAAAAGTCAACTTATCACATAAATGGAGTGACGATTTGGTCCCCTACTCTTTCCTTTAACGGTTCCGACAGAGGCGGATGGATAAATACCATAAACGAAGACCTATCTATCATCTATGAGAGCGGAACTGGAAAAGATGGGAAAGGGAAAAATCCTGGAGATGCTCAGTGGGATATAGACCATTCGACTAAAAGAGTCGTGTTCTTAAAGTACAAAGATGCTTTGGGGAATAAATACAGAAGGTTCCTTGGCGTGTATATGTGTGGCGGTTATGACAACGAGAAGAACGCTGAAATTTGGAAGCTCACTTCCGATAAATACGTTCTATAGGAGGTGCTATAAGAAACAGATACAGCTTACTTGGCTATTTCGATAACCTAGAGATTAAGGGGGACACAATCAAAGAACCCGGCTTTTTCGGAAAAGTACTGATTAAAAATTAGGATTTACCATATTATCTGCGGTAAATCCTATTTGCCTTCAATTTAGCTTGTTCGACATTTTTATAAACCGATTCTAACCGTTCGTGATCGCGTTGCAACCTATCGCACACCTTTTTGTATGCAAGAGAAGTTAGAGGATTTTCCTCATACATAAAATCCCTATAGCAAACGTGGCACCAATAATTTCTCTTTTCGGTCATTTGCTTGAGAAAGTTGTAATCGCCATCAGAAATGAACTGTTCTCCAGATGATTTATCAAGTTCTTTCAGCATAGAAACCACTTGTCCTAAAGTAGTCTTCTCCAGTTTTGAATGGTTTTCGCCAATATCCCCAACATGCATTAAAGAATAGATCCATTTGAGATCGCCTTCGATGATTTGACAAAATTCTATTGTTTCACTATGCAAAATCTTGAAAGTATTGATATCCATTTCTCGTCCACCTCGTTCAAATAATTATATCAAAATCATTTCCTCTTCTATTAAAGCAACGGATCCCAGTATTTCTTCTCGCCTTCAATTCGAGCCTTAATGGCATCTTCTTTCTTTTTGAAGTAACCAAGAAAAATCGTCTTTCGTTTAACAGTGATCTTTGCTCTCCACAGTTTTCTCCGCGGTTCCCAATTAACGCCTGACACCCCAGAAGATGCGTTGGAATAAACCGCTCTCGTGGGTTTGATCATGCAAAGCATCGTGTGTTCCTTCCCGTCGTATCCCAGCGCCCAATCGTTCAGCCTCCCTTTGCCCTTTATAGGCTTAGGCGTGCATCCGCACGAATAAGGGTGACGGGAAAGCTCATCGCCCGAAACGATAAATTCTTTTCCGCAATCGCACTGGCAAAGGTAGTAAACATGGTTTCTTCCTTTGCTATCTCCCCTACCGCAAGGGTACTTCTCCTTCACGGTAACCATTCCCGTCTTGTAGGGCTTAAAGTTCACGTCCATAGATTTACCGACCCGAAGAAAAATAAAGCCTCTGAGATTT
>CADAUN010000204.1 GCA_902791085.1 uncultured Erysipelotrichaceae bacterium
GTAGACGTTCATCGTCGTGGTGATGTTGGAATGCCCGAGGATGACGCTCACGGTCTTGACGGAGTTTTTGCTCTCGATGCAGCGCGTGGCGAAGCTATGTCCTTTCCATCTGGGCAAGTGACAACACCGATCCTCTTGATCGCCTTCTGATTCAGGAAGGAACCTCCCTCGGTTATCCAATTTCAAGCATTTCTGCGCATTATTCTGCTTCTCCCAATGATTGGACGAAACGAGAATTCTCCTATAAAACAAGATTCGAAGTAGCGATGATGGCATCCTTTGGGGTAGAAACAAATCTCAACAAGCTTGATTCGAACGAGCTGGCTTATTTAAAAGAAAATATCGCTTATTACAAAAGGCACCGGAAATTAATCCTTCAAGGCGACTACCACCTTTTAAGCGATCCATTAAACCATCAAAAGAAAGGCTGGCTGATTCAAAAGGACAAGGAAGCGATGTTATTACTTGCCAATGCTGGCAAAAGAGAATGCCGAACTTTTTTACTTCCCCAATTCAATGAAGAGCACCATTATCGGGTTTCTATCCATGATGGGGAATCATATCTTTGTGGCGGAGATGAGTTAAGGAGAGGTTTGCCTTTTCCTGCTCCTTCAGTGGATGGCTTATCAACTGCCCTCTATCATATCGAGGATTTAGGATGAAACGCTTGTTATTTCTTTTTGCTATTACATCAACGCTTCTATGCAGTTGTGGGACAGGGCAACGTCACATATCAATTTCCGAAGAATCCATTTCTGAATCTACGAAAAGTGACACTCCCCCTTCTTCATCGGAAGAGAGCGAATCTTCTTTCAGTTCGGAAATGATCTCGATTAGTCAAGATACCAGCACCAGTTCTAGTCCCAAGGAGGACCCTTATATGGTTTCAATCCCTTTTGCAGGCGCAGCCGCCATCAGTGGCGCGGCTCTTACCGCATATAACACGACAGATATCAAAGATAGCTCGGGGAATTGGGTCAACTCTGCCCATGATAATGGTTTGATCATCTCCCCTTATTATTCGGTTCGTTCCCAAAAGGGAGTTGCCTCCGTTTTTGCAACAAGAACCACTTATGGGGCTCATTCTTTTACTTTATTCAATGCGGATCGGACGGAATACCCTTTAACCCTTGATATTTCTTCGAAAAATGGAAAAACACTGCGAAGCGCGAAAATCATCGGAACAGAAGAAATTAATCCTACCGTTTCGGATGGAAAAATATCCTTTTCCATCCTAAAGCCTGGCAACTATACGATCCTAGTCAACGGGAAAATCGACGAGGCGTTAACGATTTTTGCCTATGAACATGAATCTTTCGTGTGCCCTCAAGGCTATTCCCTCGTCGAGAAAAAGCCCGGGGATCATGGAACGATTCGATTCAATCAAGAAAAAACTGCCATGGTTTTCAAAAAAGGAGTTCACCGGATCGATCGTATTGAACTCTGTTCCAACACGATGATTTATTTCGAGGATGGGGCTCAGATTGAAGCCAAAAATGCGAATGGCTCTTCCGAAACTCCTTTGTTAAATCCAGATTGGGCGGGGATGACTCGCTATCAAGCTCTCTTATACGCGAAAAACGCCCATAACATCAAAATCCATGGCCACGCATTCATCGATTTGACAAAACTGGATTGGCATATGAGATTGGGGGCTTATTTCGAAGGATGCTCCCACTTGGACTTCGATGGCTTTATTCTCAATAATAGCCCAGAATGGACCATGCATCTGATGCATTGCGACAATTCGTCTGTTTCCAATTGTGCCATCTTCGGATATCGACAAAATTCAGATGGCTTTGCCGTCGTCGATTCTAATGATGTCACCATTTCTGATTGTTTTGCTCGAAGCGGCGATGACCTTTTTGAAGTCAAAACGATGGATTCTAATCTTTCTAACGTTGTTCAGAATATTCGCTTTGAACGTTGTGTAGGCTGGCCAGACAAATGCCGAGGATTTGGGATTATTCATGAAACAGCGCGAGACATCAAAAACGTGACATTCTCCAATATCAAAGTCGTTAATGCGCCTGCGGATTGGATGGATGCCTTAGGGGCGTTGGTCGTCATTGTCGCCGGAAATTCAACAATATCGGGCATTCGTTTCGAGAATGTATCCATCAACTCCTGTTCTTTTTATCCGATCAATTTAACCTTAGCGGAAGAATCGAACTCAGGAACGATCAACGATATCACTTTCTCCCACATCGCTATTCCTAATAACAACGCAATCCGTTTAAACAATGCTGCCGCAAAAGGTAAATTAGGAAATATTCATTTCGACAATATCATCAGAAACGAGAAAAAAGTGACGAATCAAAATGAATTGATACTTAGCAAAAATGGTATTTTAGGGACATTGGACGTCAAATAACAACGATGCTATAAGATGGTTTTTACTTGGTTTCTTTAATCCTAATCAATCTCACTTCAAGGGGTTGGAGGTAGAAAGAAAGAGGTAATTTCCCATCTTCTATTTTTATTACGCTTCGCTGTTCCTTTGGGTAGGCGACATGTTTTAGATAATCCAACCCTTCTTCATCTAATTTCTGGGCACCCATGGCGACCCATTCATCGAAAGCAGACCCGTGGTGTTGGTTGACAATGCTTTCCTTGACCAAACAATCAGAGGAAAATCCTTTCAACGTCAAATCCATTCTTTTCCCGCCTAATTTTGAAAACGGCGTGTAACGTTTGGTGAAAGTCATATCA
>CADAUN010000205.1 GCA_902791085.1 uncultured Erysipelotrichaceae bacterium
TCCACATCGCTCACTTCAAAAATCGCAAGATTCTTTTCTTGATGGGCGACATTATAAGAAGCAACTTCAAGCAAAGAGGGCAAAAGGTTTTTCCTTAAATATTCATGATCTTCGGTCAAAGGATTAATCACTCGATAATTGACGTCGTCGTTAAGGACAGCAAACGCATCTTTTTGCGCACGACTTACCAAAGAATAGGTAATCACTTCGCTTAATCCGATGTCACGAAGATAACGACGGACCGACAATTGGTTCTTTTGTTTTTCTTGGAATCCGCCTCTCGAAGTTTCTACGATCGGTAACTTCGAAGGAATGCGGTCATAACCTAATAAACGGATGACTTCTTCGCAAACATCAGCCGCCCCATCCATATCGATTCGATAAGAAGGAACTTTAACGACGAATTGACCGTCTTTTTCTTTGGTGATGCCCATATGATCCCGCGTTAAAGTAGAAAGGACTTCTTCTTCCGTTAAAGCGGTCCCTAAACGGCCATTCACATAAGACAATGAGGTAGAAATCACTTTGTCTTCGTGTTTCGCTACGTCATAAGTAGGAATGGACAAGATTTCTGACGCTTGGCAAAGTTCCTTCATCAACGCAGAGCAAACGCTTAGCACCCGGTCGGTTTGATTCGGATTGATGCCTTTCACAAAGCGAGCGCTCGATTCGCTGCTTAAGCCAAGACGTCTCGAAGTGTGACGGATGGAAGCACCGGCGAAAGTGGCAGCCTCGATGATGACGTTTTTTGTTGCCTCATAAGAATAGGTCTTTTCGTCCATGGCAACAAAATCACCTTGATAATCGTCACGCACAGTTAAAGATCTTTCTTCCAAGCGATCGGCATCGTACATATTGATTGGCTGACCGGTGAGCAGCATCACGAAATTTCCGATATCCACTACATTATTGATGCTTCTTACGCCTTCGCTTTCTAAGATTCGTTTTAACCAAGTAGGCGAAGGGGCAACTTGGATGCCCCGAATTTCACGCGCGCCAAAGGTGGGACACATGGCAGTCATAGAATTCACACGGAAATCGCTTTTCCCATTCACTGGATCTTTGACGTCTAGCAAATGCACCGGGCGGTTGAATAAGCAACCCACTTCTAACGCCACATTTTCCATCGCGTTTAAATCCGGGCGATTCGCTAATAAATCCGGTTCTAAAATAACATCGTCTAGCCCGAGATACGTAAGAACATTGGTTTCGCCAACCGGAGCGTCATCTGGCAATTCCTCAATGCCACTTAATTGTTTTTCGTTTAATCGCTTTTTGTCGACCCCAAGTTCATATAAGGCGCAACACATCCCATCGCTTTCTACCCCACGGATGGTGGATTTTGCAATGGTTACTTCCGGCAATTTCGCCCCTTCTCTCGCCACGATGACTTTAAGTCCTTGACGGGCATTAGGCGCTCCACAAACGATTTGATGAATGCCGAATTCTTTTCCTTCGTCCACTTGCAAAATATGGAGATGGTTGCTATCTGGATGAGGGACGCAAGAAAGAATCTCGCCAATCACCAAATGGTCGGCTTTCGCTAGTGGCGTAATGGCATCCACTTCGACGCCGGCAAAGGTCAAACGCGAAGCAACTTCTTCTGGGGTGACATCCGATAAATCAACGAATGTCTTTAACCAATTCCATGATATTTTCATACGATTTCCTTCCTTACTTCTCTTGGAAGTCCTTCAAAAAGCGAACGTCATTCGTATAGATACGGCGGATGTCATCGATGCCATAACGTAACATCGCAATCCGTTCGATGCCAACTCCGAAAGCAAATCCGCTATAGACATTAGGATCATAACCGCACATCCGCAAAACATTAGGATGCACTTCGCCAGCGCCTAAGATTTCAATCCAGCCAGTTCCTTTGCAAATGTTGCAACCTTTTCCTCCGCATTTGGCGCAGGAAACATCGACTTCTACCGACGGCTCCGTAAATGGGAAATAGGAAGAACGGAGACGAATTTGTCGTTTTTCACCAAATAACTGATGAACAAAACGTTCCAAGGTTCCTTTTAAATCAGCCATCGAAATGCCTTTGTCGACGACCAATCCTTCGATTTGACCGAATTCATGCGAATGGGTCGCATCATCGTCGTCACGGCGATAACACTTTCCAGGGCAAATCATTTTGATAGGCTCTTTGTCTTTTGCTTCTAACATCGTATGGGCTTGGGCAGCCGAGGTTTGCGTTCGTAATAGCAATTGATCGCCCAAATAAAAGGTATCTTGCATATCGCGTGCCGGATGGTCTTTTGGAACATTCAAAAGCTCGAAGTTAAAATGATCGGTTTCCACATCGCGCCCCTCCACAATGGAGAATCCCATGGAAGCGAAAATGGAAGACATCTCGTCGACCACCAGCCAATAAGGGTTCGTCTTTCCGATGGAATGTTGACGGCCGGGCAAAGTCAAATCAATGCTCTCCGCTTTTAATTTGGCTTCTAAAGCAGCCGTTTCCGCTTGTTCCTTTTTCGTTTCGTATGCCGTTTCTACTTCTTTTCTAGCATCGTTTACAATTTTGCCAAAAGTCGCTTTTTCTTCGGGTGGGATTTGCTTCATCAAACCCATTAATTGAGAAAGCGGACTTTTCTTGGCCAAATAAGTGTTTCTCCAAGCAGTCAAGGCTTCGAGTCCTTCCGCTACTTCTAAAGCGGCCAAGGCTTCTTCTTTGGCTTCTTTCACCTTCATTTTCGGATCATCCATATATGCTCTCCTTTTCAATAAAAAAGGGATGCAGGGAGAGGAATTTCCTCGGTGCCATCCCAATTCGTTTCGTTATGTGCTTGAAACGCGCTTTTTGGCTATAACCCACGACGGGGAGAATCTCTTCTCCGTTCTCCGAGACGAACTTCGACCCGTTTCTTAGAAGACTGTCACTCTAGCGGTCTCTCCCACGACTAAGAAGCTCGGGTTTACTCTTTCTCTTCACCGAACATAGTCATTTTAATACAAAATAGAGCAAATGGTTAGGAATCGTGACGCGTTTGGCAAAGCTCGTATAATAAGATGCCGCCCGCTACCCCGACATTCAAAGAGTCAATGCCACTCATTTCGATGCGAACTTTTTGGTCACATAATGCGAGAATCTCTGGCTCGACTCCTTGTCCTTCGTTTCCTAAAATCAAGGCAAAACGCTTAGGGCAAGATAGCTTCTTCAAGGGCAAAGACGATTTTAAATCCGTACCTAACAGAAAATACCCATCGTGCTTTAATTGCAAAATATCATCGATCGGATTCTTCTTCGATGCTTCGATTCTTAATTCAAAGACCGCGCCTTGCGATGCCATCACCGTTTTTGGCGCATAGACTTCTGCCGTTCC
>CADAUN010000206.1 GCA_902791085.1 uncultured Erysipelotrichaceae bacterium
ATCAACGCTTTTAAAAAATGGGGTCAACAACATCCGGGTAAGAAACGGAATTTAAGTTTCATGCCGCTTCCTACGACTTATGAAGGATCGGTCACGACAGAAAACGAAGGCAAAAAGCCGACTTTAGTCAATGCTGGCGGTTCTTATCTTTTCGCCAACCAAAAAGTGGAATCCAATCCTGGCAAAGCCAAAGCGGTTCGTGCGTTTATCTCTTTCTTGTATCAAGATTCTGAACTTGCTGCCTTTACCGAAGGAAGCGGTTTAACGATCCCAATGACATACGCTTACGACAAATCCAAACCAGACAATTTGTATTACAAAAATCTCAATACCATCGTTGCCGACGGCGAAGTCATTAATTACGCTTCAGAAGATCCGCGTTTCTTACAAAATATGTCTTTCTTTAATCCAAGCTATAACGCGCGTACCAATTTTTATTCGGTGAATGGTACCCAAATTCAAGATGGCTATATGCATGGTATGTACCTTTTAGGAGCGACTGCCCAAGACATTTTCCAACAAACGGAAATCAAAAAGTCCGATTGGGACAATATGAAACATTGATTCTGATCTAAAGGGGGATTCATGATTCAAACCGTCACGCACACGAAAAAACGACATAAAACAGATTTCACTAGAGTGAGGAAAGTTCTCTTTTATTCCAGTTTAATGCTGATTCCTTTCCTCCATTTCTGGGTGTTTTATATCTATATCAATTTCAACTCGATTTTGATGGCCTTCCGTCATTGGAGCCTTAGCGAAAATGGCGTCCAAGTGACTTGGGTAGGCATGAGCAATTTTGATGTTGCCTGGCGCGCTTTAAGTCAAAACAACGCTTATTTGGTTCGGAATTCTCTCATTTTCTTTGCTTGCCAAGTCTTTATTTCGTTGCCTTTGGCCTTATTGGCCTCCTATTACATTTTTAAAAAGCGTTTCATGAGCGGATTCTTACGAGTCATGTTGTTCATGCCTCAAATTCTTTCTGCCTTGATTTTGGGCGCTTTATGGCGTTATACCTCTGGCAATGTCTTGGCGTGGATTCAAGAAAATTGGTTTCATCAGGATCCTTCTACGTATTGGTTGATGAATCCTGATACTCAAATTTGGGCGCTTATCATTTTCAATACCTTAATGAATTTTGGCGTTGATGTTTTGCTCTATACCAATGGAATGAGCTCCATTCATACTTCGATTTTGGAATCAGCAGAAATCGATGGCGCCACCCCTTGGCAAGAACTTTGGCATATTGTTTTGCCAATGATTTACCCCACCATCGCGAATTTGCTGGTCATCGGCGTGGCAACGCTTTTTGTCAACCAATATCAGGTTTATACGATTTATGGCGCAGGTGGCGCGGATATGGCGAACGTCGGTTACTTTCTTTATGTTGAAGCAAAAGCCGATAACAACAGCGTCTTTGGCAATGGCGTGAATCTTTCTTATCCGGAATTGTCGGCATTAGGTCTCATTATGACGGCCATTACGGTTCCGATCACTTTTGCCATTCGTTATGGTCTTAAAAAGTTAGGACCTTCTGAGGATTAGGAAAGGAGAAAATATGAGAAGTGCATCGATAAAAATGCGAGAAAAACCTTCTAGCAAAGTATTCTATTGGCTCATTTTCCTCTTTTTTGCCTTAATCAGTTTGCTCATTATTTGGATGCTCGTTTGGGGATTTGTGACTTCTTTAAAGAGCCCGGATGACTTTAATATGAACAACAACGTTCTCGGCTTTCCTTCTCTCGATCCAAACGATCCAAATAACTCTTTGGGAGCTTTCTTGCATTGGGACAATTATCAGAACATTCTGCAACATTTCGTGTTTGAAAAGAAAACTTTCTTCTATAGTGGATCTAAATTAATCGGTCACCAAACCACAGCAAATATTGGACTGATGTTCTATAACACCATTCTTTATGCTGGCGTAGGCGGTTTTATTTATGCCATGGTTCCTGCCATTGTCGCCTATCTTTGTGCCAAATTTGATTATCGTTTCAGTCACATTGTCTTTGTGACTTTTACCTTGATGTTATGTATCCCGATTGTTGGCTCCTATCCTACCGAAATTACGTTTCTCCGCAACACGGGAATGTATGACACCTTTTGGGGTAATTGGTTACAAAAAACTGGTGGAGAAGGCATGTATTTCTTTGTCTACTACGCCTTTTTCAAATCACAAAGCAATGTTTATCGTGAAGCAGCCGAAATTGACGGCGCGAGCGAAACGCATATCATGTGGCGGATTTATATGCCAATGGCAATCAAAATTATTGGGACGGTCTTCTTAATTCAATTTGTTTCTCTATGGAATGATTTCCAAACGCCGGAACTTTATCTTCCGACGCATCCCACTTTGGCTTATGGCGTTTACGAATTGACTTTAGTATCTTCCAACGCCGGCGACTTAGCGACGCTCAATAACGTTCCCTGCCGTATGGCGGCGTGTATGGTTCTCGCTTTGCCCATTACTGTTATCTTCATTATTTTTAAAAATCGCTTGATGGGTGACATCACCTTAGGCGGAATCAAGGAGTAGGTTATGAAAAAGAATCATTTGTTGCTTTTCCTTTCTTTCGTGGGACTTGTTTCTGCTTTTGTCTTGACTTCTCCCACGTCTTTGGCTTCTGTTCACGCGGAAGAAACCATTCTCGGTCAAACCATAGAAGACACTTATGTCATCGGC
>CADAUN010000207.1 GCA_902791085.1 uncultured Erysipelotrichaceae bacterium
GATTTCTTCATCGCTCAAGGCGTCGTCTAAGTCAATGGAAATCCATTGTTGCTTATTCATGTGGTAACAAATCCGATAACCTGGCTTCGCTAAAAGAGAAACGATTTGATCGGGTTCTAATTTAACATTCATCAAATCCAGTACCCCATCTTTACCGAATTTGCTTCCGTCTAGTTCCATGATGATGGAATACCATTTTTGCGATGCTTTCTCTCGAAAAATACCAAAATTTTTGTCACTCGGTGTTGTCCAAGGGAATTCCACAGATTCGTGGAATGTTTCAAATATCCATTGGGTAAGACGATTGGCTTGGGCAGAGGAAAAGGGCTGTTGCACAAAACAACGATTCCTTATCTCTTGTAATAACGAAGTATAGGCTTCTAAAACAGTCGCGACGTATTCCCCTTTTGCTTCTTCCATGCGAAACAGGTTATATTCGTCTCCAAAGGCTGCATCCGTTACTTTACCGGTTACCTTCCCTTGTTTTGTCACTTCAATGAGAACACGGAAATCACCATGACAAATCGAAGTATGAAGTTGATAGTTGCCATTCGTTTCGACAAACCCATAATTAATGAGTTTCTTTTCCACCGGTTTGGTTTTGGCAAAAATATTATCTTCTAATGTCATATCTATATGGACTATAGCATAGATAAGAAAAAAGGCGCACGTGAATGCGCCTTCAGAGCAATTACGGCTCAGTTCCGTTTGGACAAGACGTTCTTTTCGTAATCTTGTACTTTGGAAAGCCAAGCGTCACCAGTCGGAACACCTTGTTTCATGCAATAGTAGTCAAACACAATTCCAAAAGGATAGGATTTGAGTTCTTCAGTGACGGCAAGACGGGATGTAAAGTCGCCTTTGTTTTCGACTTTCTTTAATTCTTCGGTGGGTTCCAAATAGGCTTTTAACAATGCTTTTAGCATGTTACGTGTCCCAATGGTCCAGGCGGCAATGCGATTGATCGTGGCATCAAAGAAATCCAAACCGATGTGGGTGCGTTCAATGAGGTTGTTACGCACCAAGGAAGTAGCGATGTTTTGCAATTCGTCGGTGAAAGTGACAACGTGGTCGCTATCCCAGTTCACTGGACGCGAAACGTGAAGCAAGAGTTCAGGCGTATAGAGCAAAACCGATGAAATCTTGTCAGAAATGAATTCGTTCGGATGATAATGGCCAGCATCTAAGCAAACTGCAATTTGGTGCTTTGTGGCGTATCCGACATAAAATTCGTTACTGCCAGTCGTATAGGATTCCACGCCGATGCCGAAAAATTTTGCTTCCACAGCAACCAGTTCGTTTTTGGGATCGTATGGCGTCTCTAAGATTTGGTCCAAAGAATTTTCAAGTCTCTGCCGTGGAGCTAGATAATCAATCGGTGTGTCTTTATAACCATCAGGAATCCAAATGTTGGTCACGCATTTCTGCCCTAATTCCTTGCCAAAATAATCACCGATTTTTAAACAGGCTTTACAATGGTCAATCCAAAATTGGCGAGTCTTTTCATCTACACTAGAGAGAGTGAAGCCATTGTTCACCATTGGGTTAGAGAAACAAGTCGGATTAAAATCCAAGCCCAGATCTTTTTCTTTTGCCCATTTAACCCATGTTTCAAAATGGCGGGGTTCTAATTTGTCGAGGCTGACTTTTTCGTCCGTATCGGCATAAATCGCGTGAAGGTTGAGTTTATATTTGCCTGGTAACAAAGTGAACAAGAAATCTAAGTCTTGACGAAGCTCATCAGCGGTTCTGGCTTTTCCTGGATAATTTCCAGTTACTTGGATGCCACCTGAAAGAGCTTCTTTGTTCAAGAAGCCTTGAACATCATCTCCTTGCCAGCAGTTGATCGAAATTCGAATTTTGGAGAGTTGGTCAATGGCTTTGTCAGTGTCCACTCCAATATCAGCATACTTTTTCTTCGCCCATTGATAGGCGGCTGTTAATTCTTCGTTGGTCATATATCTCCTTATATTAATGTTGATTATAGCCTCTATTATTTTGAACTAACTTTTTTATCAAACAAGCATTCTGATTTTATCGACCAAGAAATGGCAGAAAGTCAAAATCTATCAAACTAGTTAGTAAGTTAAAACTAATTATATTTACGAAAATTTTTTATCTGATTATCAGATTACGGTAAGGTTCTGCGCTTGAGATTTGAATGAGGTCTTGTACAACTTCGTCTGTAGCATAATGGCACCCATCAAAAGTCCAAACGCGAAGGTAAGCAACACAGCTTTGAATTAATGACGATTCCAGCAAAGCAATATGACTAACCAAGTGTTTTCGTTTTAACGTCGGAGCAGGCATTAAAAACGGTTCACAAAAATTTTCTATTTTTACGTTGAAACGATAGGTGGAAGCATTAAATACTGCTTTCACCAATTTTTGATTTTGTGAAATATAAATCAAAACGGCTTGAAAGAAATCGAAACGAGAATAATTAGGCTCGAGTCCCTCGATGGCCATCGTTAATCCAGATATCACCGTATCTTCCAAGGCAGACACAAGTAAATCGATAGATTGGTAATGAAGATAGAACGTTGATTTATTAATGTCTGCCTCATTCGTAAGATCCTCGATTTGCAGCGTTTCAGGATTCATTTCATTAAGCAAAGAAATCATTGCCGATTGGATGACTTTTTC
>CADAUN010000208.1 GCA_902791085.1 uncultured Erysipelotrichaceae bacterium
ATTTCTATTTTTATTAGGATTCAAGAAAAGACAATATATCTTCCAAAACCACTTGGCTATGGTTTTCATTCAGAATCTCGTGACGCATTTTGGGATAAAGATGCATTGTGACATCTTGTATGCCGCATTGATGATACATTTTGGCTAGTTTTTTCACTCCTTTGCCGTTTCGCCCCACGGGATCTTCTTCTCCGGCGACCAATAAAAGATGTTCTTGAGGAGAAAGATTTTTCTTGTATTTCTTTTGATATAAAGTCGCCATTCCTGCCATGAATTCATGATAAAAACCACAGGTGTTAGGATAACCGCAATAGGGATCGGCAATATAATTTTGAACATTTTCCTCGTTATAACTTAACCAATCTAGCGGCGTTTTCTCGTTTTTGACGTGATATCCTCCAACCGCCATTTTATTGATGAATTTCGAAGGCTTGTCCCAATTCCTTTTTGTCGTCGTCATACTAGAAAGGAATTTAGCCAAGCGATAAGGCATTCCCGGCCCATTAGAACCCATGATGATGGCTTTGTCCACCGTCAAAGGGAAATGTTCCAAATAGCTTTGAACTAAGAAAGAACCCATGGAATGGCCCATCAAAATCACCGGGTGTCCTTCTCGTTTGAGTAAGGTAGCTTCGGTATGTAAGGCTTCTAAAGTGAAATCCCAAGCTCCTTTTGGCCAACGTTGTTGTTGTTCAACGGTAACGGCATTTTCTCCTTGTCCAAAATGATCTAACACATGAACGCTATAGCCATGGCGATTCAAAAAGGCAGCAAAAGAGGCATAACGCGCGGAATATTCTTGCATGCCAGTGATGATCAAAACGTTGGCTTTAGGCTGATCGATCAAATAGGCGTTACCTTTCAAAACGTGACCATCGTTAAGAGTGACAGAGAAAATTGACATAAAGGATACCTTTCCATATGGGTTAAGACACCTACATTCTATCCCGAAATCATCAAATGTCTACTTTTCTTTTGAAAGCCCTTTCATTCGATTTCAGAAAAAGCCTATAATGTACCCAGTAATAAGAAATGCGAGGTAACCCATGCATTATGATGTAATTATCGTGGGCGGTGGAATCAGTGGCTGTTCCATCGCCTATTCGCTTTCGCAATATCAATTAAAGGTTGCGTTATTTGAAAAAGAAAATGATGTCGCCATGAAGACGACCAAAGCCAATTCCGGCATTGTTCATGCTGGATACGATCCGAAACCTGGGACAAAGATGGCAAGGCTTAATGTCCGTGGCTCTGCCATCATTCACGATTTGGCGCCGAAACTCGGTTTTCGTTACAACCAAATCGGATCGGTGGTTGTCGGACAAAGCGAAGAAGAACATCGCGTGATTAACGAACTCTATCGTCGTGGCATTGCCAATGGCGTTCCGGAGTTAAAAATCTTAAAAACCCAACAAGAAGTTCATGCCGTTGAACCTTATTTGGCTCCGGAAATCGATTATGCATTGTATGCCCCAACAGCAGCGATTTGTTCGCCATGGGAACTTTGCTTGGCGTTAGCGTATAACGCGAAAGTGAATGGCGTTGATTTTTATTTCAATCAAGAAGTCAAAGCCATTCAGAAGGAAACAAATGGCTACCGCATTGTTACGAATCAAGCGGAAGCAGAGGCAGAAGCGGTCATTAATGCCGCGGGTGTTTTCGCTGATCATATCTACGAGTTGGCCTTAGGAAAAGACAAAGATAAATCCTTCCATATCGTCCCTTGCAAAGGCGAATATTATTTGTTAGACAAAGAAGAAGGGCATTTAACCAATACCGTGGTTTTCCAATGCCCCACCAAAGCAGGGAAAGGGGTTTTGGTTTCTCGCACCGTTCATGGCAACTTAATCGTTGGCCCGAATGCGGATTTCCAAGACAATTTAGATGCCAAAGAAGATGTGTCGACAACGTCAAATGCGTTGCGTTTCATTCGTGAGATGGGCCGTCGTTCTATCCCTTCTGTCGATTTTGGAACGAATATTCGCAATTTCTCAGGCGTGCGGGCGACCTTAGGGGATTATGGCGATTTCTGGATCGAAGAAAGCCCTTATCTTCCGAAGTTTTATAATTTTGCCGGCATTAAATCGCCGGGTTTGTCTTCGGCTCCAGCCTTTGGCGAAGAAGCGGTGAAATTATTGACCGCATCAGGGTTCAAGCTCACTAAGAAAGAACAAATTGAAACTTATGTTCTTCCCAAGAGTTTCCGCGATATGACGTTAGAAGAACAAGAAGCCGCTTTAAAGAAAGATCGGCGTTATGGGCAGATTATCTGCCGTTGTGAGACGGTTCCAGAAGCGGAAATCATAGCCGCGATGCACGCTCCGATTCCGGGAACTACGATTGATGGCATCAAACGGCGATGCAATGCGGGAATGGGGCGTTGCCAAGGCGGATTTTGCGGTCCAAAGATTTTCCATTTGTTAATGGAAGAATTGCACCTTTCGCCTTTGGAAGTCTATCAAGACCGCGAAGGGTCTTCTGTGGTGGTTGGCAAAACGAAGGAAGGCAAATAAGATGGAACAACACGATTTGATTATTTTAGGCGGTGGTCCTGCCGGCATGGCAGCGGCCTATGGCGCTTATCAAGAGGGGATTCGCGATATTTTGATTTTGGAACGAGATGACACCTTGGGTGGCATCT
>CADAUN010000209.1 GCA_902791085.1 uncultured Erysipelotrichaceae bacterium
GACAACACTCATGGATTTTTAAGAACTTCTACCGGGGAAGTGGTGATTTCCGTAAGAAACAATGCTTGGTCCACGGAATATCAAAAGTATCAAATTGGTGAACGAGAAGCGGATGGTGTCTTTGTGGAGCAAGGAGAAAATGTCCCTCTATATGATTTAGACAGCCGTTCGTTGATTTCTTCCTTTAGCGGGCCTTCAAATGGAGGGGATATTGAAGTTCTAGATGACCACGTTTTAACTTTTTCTGCCGGGGACGGTCCTCATCGTTTTCGTAATGCTTTGATGGGTTACCAATCGATTGATTGTCTGCGATTATAAAATTAAACAAATGGTTTATTTTGAATATATATTTAAAATTTTACATTTTTAAATAATCCATCGATTGAATAGATATTAATATTCATGACAAATAGGCAAAAAAAGAAAAACGAGCTTGGAGCTTTTGCAAAAACGAGTTTTACCTTATATCATGTTTTCATAAAAAAGGAGAATGTTCCATGGCGGAGAAAAAGAAACGCAAACCCTATGCGAACGCGAAACGGAGCGAAGCCGCTTTACGTCAGGCTTTAATCGATGAAATCCGTGAAGGCAAAACCATTAGCGCCATCTCGATTAGCGATTTGGTCAAACGAGCGAACGTGAACCGCGGCACTTTTTATAACCATTATCGCAATATCAATGACGTCGTAAACGACATCGAAATGGATTTGGTGAAGGGCATCTATGATTTGTGGCGCACTGCGAAAGAGATGGGCGATCCTCTCGTCTCTTTCTTTGATTCCGTAAATGCCTATGTCAACGAGGCAAAAAACCGATACGATGGCATTTTATCCCGTCTTCCCACCTTTATTTATAAAGATGTCAAAACCATGACTCACGAACTTTGCAATTCGATTTTTGCCGAATATACAAGCGATAAAGAAATGGTGCGGCGCCTTTATATTGTGATGGATGGCACTTGTAACCAATATATCGATTATTTGATTGGATTCAATACGTGGGAATTAAGCGAGATTTCTTCCTCGGCTATCGCTTTGATTAAAGACGTCCTCAATCGTTAGGAATCGACGATATTCTCATCCGCGCTTTCGTCTAACGAAGGCGCCTTTTCATTCTCTTTTTGTAAGGCGTTGGCTTCGATTTCAAGGGCTTTGATTTCACGATATTGTCGTTTGGCCAAAGAGATTTCAAAAATCAGATTTTCCAAGAAACCAAAGAGAATGACAAAATAATAAGTAAAACCACGCCAAATCAAAGAAATGGTTTGAGAAGTGGCTTGTAGATTAGACGGGGCAAACAATTCGCCACGGAATCCCATAACCGCAAGAGAAGCGATGACAACGGCAAAGGCATAATCGATGCCTCCGGTGGTGCCGGGAGTAGGAATCCAAACCACGGCAGTGATGGCAAAAGAAGTGGCAAAAGTGACCAAGACATAAATCCAAAGGATATTGTGGCCTGAGAAATCTGCCCCAACGGCCAATAAAATAAAGAAAGGAATCGAGTAATACGCCAAATCGGCAAGGATTCGCCATAGCAAAGCGCGGGCAAAAGCCTTTTTGTAATGGAACAACATTTGGAACGCTTCTTGTGTATTATCGCAATAAGCTTCGAATTCTCCGATTTTGCTAGGCAGCCATTTGCGGAATCCATACCAATGAGAGATGGCAGTCATCAAACGAACGATGAGATTGCGCAATTTTTTGGAATGGCCAAGCAAAAAAGTCATAACGAGGGTAAGCAAGTTATTAAAATAGCCAATGACAACGACAGCCGTGAAAAGGCCTGGAGTCAGCCATTCAAAAAGCGGTGCTTTGGCTAATCCGTCGATGTAGAACGGGAAAAAGAACAATGCGATGACGGCATAAAGATTGCTCGCGATCATATGTACCAAGAATGAAGCTAAAACGGCACCAGTGGCATCCGAAGTCTTAGCACCCG
This sequence comes from uncultured Erysipelotrichaceae bacterium, assembly GCA_902791085.1. GTDB lineage: Bacteria > Bacillota_I > Bacilli_A > RFN20 > CAG-826 > UBA4951. Next base: position 1,942 of record CADAUN010000209.1, read on the forward strand.
CCTCACGTAAAAAATAAATTTCCATTGGCTGCCCACCAATCGCAAAAGGGGTGATGTTGTTATAGTATTGCTCTGTGGTCGAAATTCGGAAAATATCGCGACGCCGAACCACTTTGCTGATCCCGCTGGCATTGGAAAACGCCATTAAAGACATCGGCCAAAGGATTAAAAAAGCCACCAATAAAGCAAAGGCGATGATAAGCCATATCCAGTTGTTATTTTGACCGATTTCTCCAAAGACCTTGCTAATCTGTTTGACGTCGTTGAAATTCAATAAGAGCGTAACCACCATCGCGGTTAAGGCAATAATCATAATAAAGCCCATGATGATGGTGCTTTTGGATTTTCGGCTCTTTTTGCGATTAATTTCTTCTAAAGAGGCACGAAGCTGCTTTTGCTCTTCTCGTTGTTTGATGAATTCTTCTGACAAAGAAGAAGAGCTTTTGCGTTTTGCTTTCTTTGTTACCTTTTCTTCTGAATCCATTTTGTTTCAAAAAACCTTTTTGATTCTATCATAAAAGCAAACGGAAAAAGAGAGAAAATGGGTAGTTCTTTCAAAGAAAGGAGACAAAAAATCGCCTTTTTGATCACCGATTCGACATACGCGTCGTTGAGTCCATTCATGGTTCGATCCTCCAGCCGAATGATGGCACAGGGGACAATTAGGTGGA
>CADAUN010000210.1 GCA_902791085.1 uncultured Erysipelotrichaceae bacterium
TCGCGTCGCCATAATAATAAGCACCGGCTTCTGCTTCAACGCGGTAACGTTCGCAAACCGATTTCAAGCAAGGAGAATAGCCAATTGCCGTCGCATTTTGGTAAGCGTGATCTTCTTGCAACATAAAATCAATAAAAGTGTTTGCCAAGGTCTCGTTTTGACAAGTTGTAGGAATGACCATCGCATCAAAGAAGGCGGCAGAAGTCGAAGGAACATTCACATTAAAATCAATTTCGTTCTTGCCTTCAGAATAAGCAAGATACAACGCATCAAAGAAGTCTCCTAATTGAGTAAAGCAAAGATCGAGGGAGCCACTAGCGACATTGCGCTTTAATGCATCGTTCCCAAACTCATCAAAATGTGCTTCTTTCAAGGCTTCAATGATTTCCGTTTGTAAAGCTGGCTCAATATCCCCTTCCGTGCTGCCATCTAAATGGGTAAGATTCGGGTCTTTTCCTTGGGACATTAAATAAGAGGCAACAATCCACCGCGCCGTGTCGTACATCCCAATTTTGGCAGGAGAAGCGTATAACGAACGGTCAAACAAAGAACGAAAACCATATTGTTTCACCACGGAATCCACATCAGGATTCCGCGTGGAATAAATCAAAGAATATGCCCCACAAAAATAGGGTGCGAAATAAGCGTTGAATTCTTGTCCGGTCACCGGATCCAAAAGGTATTGACGCATTAATTTTGTCAATGAATCGGTATAGATCGTCTCATATTGTGAAAGAGAAGCATAATTGGTGTTATTCACATCCAATTTTCGAAGATATCCTTCTGTATAAAGTTTCTGCACCATGTAGTCACCAGGAATAGCCACATCATAGGGGGTGGTGCTTGAAATAATCTTCTGATACATCGCTTCAGAAGAAGTCACGGTCTCCACAATGACCTGGCAATGCTTTTCTTCTTCAAATTGATGGACCAAAGAATCATCAATATATTCGCCCCAATTTAATAAATAAAGGACGGTATTTGGGGTGGATAAGGTGATGGTCGCAAAGATGGTGAAGGCGATTAATAAGGCCGCGCTGATGAAGATTTTTTTCATGCTTTTGTCCTTCTGCCTTTCTTATGGCTAGACACTAACGACACCGTTAATACCAATCCCAACGTCATAAACGTCAGCAAGGCATTGAAGGCATATGATCCTGCGGAAAAATTCTTCTTGGTATAGGATGAATAAACATAATTCGAAAAATTGGAGAAGCCATTGCCTTGGGTATAAAACGAAATCACAAAATCGTCGATGGACAAGGTAAATGCGACTAACGCTCCGGTTAAAATTGCAGTAGACAAAGAAGGAATGATGACTTTCACTAATGACTTCCAAGGGGAACAACCTAAATCTTGTGCTGCTTCAAACAAAGATTCATCCGTTTGCTCTAGCTTTGGCAAAACCATCAAAATCACATAGGGAACGCAAAAGAAAACGTGGGCTAATAACATAGACCAAAATCCAAAAATGTTCGGGAAAAGTGGCTTTAATAAAGAACAAACTAACATAATCGAGATGCCCGTAACAATTTCGGAGTTTAACATGGGGATTTCATTCAAGAAATCCATGGATTTTCTCGCTTTTTTACTTAAAGCGTGAATGCCAATCGAGGCAAATAAGCCAAACACGGTCGAAATCGCAGTTGCCCATAAGGACACCAATAAAGAATCCAATATTGACGTGTAGAGTTGGCGATTGGTAAACATGGCTGCATAGTTTTCCCAAGTAAAGCCACCCCAAGATAAGGGAGAAATAGAATTCGCGCCGGCATTGAAGGATTGATAAATAATGATGGCGACAGGAACATACATCAACGAAAAGACAACGATGCCGAAAAGGAAACGCAAGGTGGTCAATATGGCTTCTTTCATGTGATTACGCGTTAACATGACGAACCTTTCTACGCTTATGGAGTTCGCGTCCTCCCATCACCGCACCAACGAGTAGCAAAATGACAAGAGAGGTCAATAAAGACAACAATGAGCCAAAGTTATAATTGTTCTTCTCGAACACTGCTTGAATCAAATTGCCCATCAAGCGAACTTTTCCTTGGCCAATGGTGCCAGAAATGGCAAATCCGGTCGCGGCAGGCAAAAACACCATAATGACACCACTAGAAACGCCTTCTAGAGAAAGAGGAAAAGTAACCTTCAAAAACGTTTTCCAAGAAGGTACTCCTAAATCTGAAGAAGCTTCAATCAAAGAACGGTCCATTTTTTCTAGCACCGTAAAAATAGGAAAGACCATGAAAGGAAGATAAGTAGTCACTGTGACGAAGATAACGGCACCGTTGGTGCCAACTAAATGCCAAGTAGCAAACGCGTCCATGGAAAAGAAACGAAGCCAAGACACAATCCGTAACATCGAATTGCACCACATCGGAAGAATCAACAATAAGAGAAATAGTGACTTATTTTTAATGTGTGTGCTAAACGATAGGAAATAAGCAACTGGATAGCCCAGCAAAAAGCAAAAGAGCACCGTCCAAAAGGCAATCACCAACGAATTCCATAAAGCCTTAAGAATGGAAGGATCGGCTAGACGGCGATAAGAATCCAAAGACCAATATGCGCCTTCCCAATTGGTTCCGTTTGACTG
>CADAUN010000211.1 GCA_902791085.1 uncultured Erysipelotrichaceae bacterium
GTGGCGCACTGGTGACTTCAAGGTCATCAAAGGCGGTTAAATTGTCTGCTTTTTCCAATTTCCAAAGATAATAATTGAGATTGGACGCATTGGTGGGAACTTTTGTTGTAATTAATTTGTTTGTTGAAGGATCAGTTGCTAGATAGTAATCTTCCATACCCGCATGTGTTTTAACCTTGTAAGTGCCGTTCCCGACGGAAATAAATCCAAATTTGCTGATTTTTAAATTCAGTTCAGTGCCAGACTTGTCAAATCCAAGAGCAATGGGCATGGAGTCAGCGGATGGTATGTGATTGACTGCGCAATTAAAAGAAGAATCACCTAATGGTTTGATGGAATAGGTTTTAAGAAATTGTTTTTCGAAAACAAAACGCTGCGCAAGCGTCCCATTAAACGGATAGCATTGCAGTTGCACCCATGCCTGATAACTTGCATAAGGAACATCGATGACGCGATTAGTACCCACATTTCGGATGTACATCGCTTCACCATCGGATACAGGGGTGCAAAACGTCTCATTTTGGCTTGCGCGCGCCACATAACGAAGTGAATTTTCGCCTGCGCCAGGCAGTACGCTGATGAGGGAAACGGCTAATAAAAACTTTTTCATAAAGTTCCTCTTATCCTTTTATCTCTATTTGCAAACTAATAATACTATTTGCAGACAAACCATTTAACGTTGTCAGGAATCAGTACTCGGAGGATTCAATTGTATGGCGTCTCCTCTTTTGACGTATGTCACAACGTCGAAAGAGGCATTCGCCTGTTTCTTTGCCATTATCATGATAAAATATCTCCCGCTATGATTTACTTTGATCACGCCGCTAATACAAAGCCAAGAAAAGAAGTCCTAGAAATCTTTTTAGAGACGGAAAAACAATATGAAGGAAATACCAATTCCTTGCACCCAGAAGGAGAAAAGGCGAAGGCTTATTACGAGGCGTTGAATGCTAAAGTGCTTTCGCTTTTGGGATTAAACCCCGCGATTTACGAAGTGGTCTACACATCGTCCGCCACCGAAAGCAATAATTTAGCCATCAAAGGTCTTTATGAATCCTATTCTGGATATGGCAACCGCATGTTATCAAGCGAATTTGAGCATTCTTCGACAAATGGGGCGCTTGCTTATTTGAAAGATAAGGGCGCGGATGTCCGTTTGGTCGCAACCAAAGAAGATGGCACCTTTGATGAAATGGATTTGCAAGAGAAACTAACGCCTTCTTGCTTATTGTTTGTTCTCTCCGCCGTAGAAGGAGAATTAGGTACCATTCAAGACATTCAAAAGGCCCAATCATTGGCTGACCAATCTGAAAATGCACATCTTTTGGTAGACGCAACACAAGCCATCGGCAAAATCCCACTTTCTCTTCAAGGAATCGACATGATTTCCTTTGCTCCTCACAAATTTGGCGGCATTATTGGGACTGGCGCATTGGTAAAAAAGAAAGACATCATTTTGACACCATTACTTCATGGTGGCAAATCCGCTTCTCTTTATCGGAGTGGGACGGTGGCTTTGGGATTGATTGCAAGTCTTGAAAAAGCTTTGGAATTGGCCCTAACGGAAGAAAAAGAAAACTTTGAAAAAGTCAAAACCGTTCATCGCTACTTGTGGGACATTTTAAGCAAGGATCCGCATGTTTTATTGAACTCTACGCCTGATAATCCTTACTTTTTGAATCTTTCGATTCTAGGTAAAAATGGCGGAGATAGCGTGGCTTATTTTGCGAAGCATGATATCTGTATTTCCCAAAAATCCGCTTGTTCTCCTTCTTCCTCTCCTTCGAAATCCGTGATGGCAAAGTATCATCATAAGCCACGGGCGTTGTCTTCGTTTAGACTATCGTTCGGACCGGAGAACACCATCGACGAAGCGAAATGCTTCTTATCTTATTTGGAGGAGTGGGAACATGAATGAAGAAATGAAAAACAAAGCCGATGACCGCATTGCTGCTTTGCCACGTGCAGAACAAATCGAACGAACTTTAGTCAAAGAATTCGATTTTAAGATATGGAGAAAATTCATCAAAGCCATCGCCGAATACAAGCTTGTCTTGGCGGGCGATCGTATCTGCGTTTGCATTTCTGGCGGCAAAGACTCGATGTTGATGGCGTTGCTTTTTAAACATTTGAAACGTTATTCTGAAGTGCCTTTTGAAGTGCGTTATCTCGTGATGAACCCTGGCTACAATGATTTGAACCTTCAAGTCATTAAAAATAACCTAAAAACCCTTGAAATTCCCGCCTCAATCATCGAAACGGATATCTTTGATATCGCCAATTCGACTTCGGAAAAACCCTGTTATCTTTGCGCTAAAATGCGCCGTGGCGCCTTATATCGCATCGCGAAAAGCTGGGGATGTAACAAAATCGCCTTGGGCCATCATTACGACGACGTCATCGAAACAACTTTGATGAATATGTTAAATTCCGGCTCTTTCCAAACGATGTTGCCAAAGCTCCATTCCGATCATTATGAAGGCATGGAAATCATCCGCCCGCTTTATTTGATTCGCGAAGAAGATATCATCGCCTGGAAAACGTTCAATCATCTTCGTTTTATTCAATGTGCTTGCCGATTTACGGAA
>CADAUN010000212.1 GCA_902791085.1 uncultured Erysipelotrichaceae bacterium
GTTAAAGTTGCTTCACATTTGTAATTTTCCATTTCCAAAAGAGCAATGACTCCCCACTTTCACAGAATGGGCGTTGCCAACCAAACATTCCCAAACGTCTTCTTGTTGTTGCTTTAATAACAATAACTCCACGGCCCCGCCGGTTTCTTCTTTGACGCCAAGCAAACGAGCAGGAATCACTTTTGTGTTATTCCTCACCAAAACATCTCCAGCATGAAGATAATTCACAATGTCATGGAAGATTTTATGCTCATATGTTTTTGTTTCACGATTCACGACCAATAAACGACATTGGTCGCGTTGTTCTAAAGGAGATTGGGCAATCAGTTCTTCTGGCAGATGATAATCGAACAATTCGATATCCATAACGTTTAAAATCCTCTCGGGTCACCATAACGGGCCAAAATCATTTGTTCGTATTCTAAGAAACGGTCTTCTTGGATCGCTTTTCGCGCCCCTTCCATCACCCGAATCAAGAAACGGATGTTGTGCAAAGAATTCAAGCGCTTGCCAAATTCTTCTCCCGTCATGGCCAAATGATGAAGATAAGCTTTCGTGTAATGACGGCAAGTATAACAATCGCATTCCGAATCCAAAGGAGAGAAATCGTCTTTGTATTTCGCATTCCGAATGTTAATGCGTCCGGCAGAAGTCATTAAAGCTCCGTGACGGGCGATTCGAGTAGGAAGCACGCAATCCATCATATCGACACCGCGTTCCACGCCGCCAAGCAAATAATCTAACGAGCCAACGCCCATCAAATAACGTGGTTTCTCAGGGGGAAGATAACGAATCGCGTCTTCGATCATTTGGAAGCAAACGTCTTTTGGCTCGCCAATGGAGGTTCCCCCGATGGAATAACCAGGAAAATCCAATGCAGCAAGCTCTTTAGCACATTTTTCTCGCAAATCACGGAAGGAAGATCCTTGAACAATGCCAAACAAAGCCTGATCAGGGCGATGATGGGCGGCTAAACCGCGCTTGGCCCAACGGATGGTCCGTTCCGTAGATTTTCTCGCATATTCATAATCCACCGGATAAGGGATGCATTCATCAAACGACATGATAATGTCCGCCCCAATTGCCTCTTCAATGGCGATGACTTTTTCGGGCGTAAAGAATTCTTTATCTCCATTATAAATATTGCGGAATTCTACCCCTTGCTCGGAGATTTTTCGGGTCTTTTGCAAAGAAAACACTTGGAATCCACCCGAATCCGTTAACATGGGACCAGGGTAGTTCATAAATTTTTGAACGCCACCCGCTTGTTTCACAATCTCTTCGCCAGGACGAAGATGCAAATGATAAGTATTGGCTAAAACGACGCCGGAACCTGCTTCTTTTAATTCTTCGGGAGAAAGGCATTTCACGGTGGCGTTGGTGCCGACAGGCATAAACATTGGCACTTCACAATCGCCATGCGGAGTGTGCAATACCCCATAACGGGCGCCAGTTTTGGCGTCGATATGGCGAATTTCTAAAGAGAAAAGTTTCGAATCCATAACACGTTCATTTTACGTCCTATCGTTAAGTCAAGCAAACACTAGGGCATCACCACTTACGTTCTTGATGACGCAAAGGATGGAACACTTTGGCAAAAAATGGCATGTGATCTAAAAGAGTCCACAAAAGATAACCGCAAGCTAAAGCAATAAGCTCCCCCACGGCAACTGAGGCAGTGTTCGTCCAAAACACCTCCATAGAGCCGGCGGGACTCATCATGAGCCAAGTGATCTCTGCACCGACGACAAAGCCATTCACAAGGCAAGGCCACAAGACTGCCATCCAAAGCCAATGAGAGGCATAAGACATCAAAAGGCAAGAAATTAAGGTCGCCATGGTCCCAAAGAGCAAATCCCAAGGGGTGGGAGAGAAAAAATTAGCGAGGAAACATCCTAAAGTCATTCCGATAGCAAAATCAGGACGCCAAAAACAAAGTAAACCTAAAGCTTCGGCAAAGCGAACTTGCAATGGTCCGAAAGAAATGGGTTGTGTAAACGCCGTCAAAGCAAAATAAATGGCGGCAACAATCGCGTTTTGAGCGATAAATAAAATTAAATCATGCGTTTGTAGAGGGGTGCGGGAAGAAGATTTTGGCTCTTCTAAAGCCTTTGAGTGACGATCATCTTTGGTCATGATCAAGACCTCCTTGTTTTTTAGGCGTGGTTCAGAGGAAGAACACGCAGGTGCTAGTATACACCTAACCTACATCGCTTTTGTACTTTTTTAAAATGGCCGCCAATCCGCCTTCTGCCGTTTCTTTGTAAGCAGAGGCTAAAGAATCGCCAGTTAATTTCATTGCGGATACAACGACGTCAAAAGAAACTTGGTTCTTCCGAATCGGAGCAATATAACGAGCGTACAAATAAGCGTCATAAGCCCGTAAAGCACCCATTCCGTTTCGCTCAATACAAGGAATCATCACGTAACCGTCAACCGGATCGCAAGAGAGTCCTAGAAAATGTTCCATTGCGCATTCAGCAGCATATTCTTGTTGGAACAACGATAGTCCATAAATGTAACTTAGGGCAGCTGCGGCCATCGAAGAAGCCGTGCCAATTTCCGCTTGGCAACCGCCGATAGC
>CADAUN010000213.1 GCA_902791085.1 uncultured Erysipelotrichaceae bacterium
TCACCGCCATAGCATTTGGCCAGAACGTCTTTACGGACGCTCTTGATATCGGCCCTTGCCACTACTTTTCCGTTGATGGCAGCTTGAATCGGCACTTCAAATTGCTGTTTGGGAATAATGTTTTTTAATCGGGAAACAATCGCGATGCCGCGCATATAGGCAAAAGGACGATAAACGATGCTTGACAAGGCATCAATGCGTTTTCCGTTCAATAAGATATCCATTTTGGCCAAGTCACTCGCACGATAATCGTCAATTTGGTAATCTAACGAAGCATAACCTTTAGTCACCGATTTTAATTTGTCGAAAAAATTGAAGATGATTTCGCTTAAGGGCAATGAGTATTTGACGATTTGCCGCGTATCATCGAAATAAATCAAATCTTGATAGACGCCTCTTCTTGCTTGGCAAAGTTCCATGATGGAGCCGACATATTCTTTTGGCGACATGATTTCGGCGTTGACGAAAGGCTCTTCGATAGCGCGAATCTTCGAAGGATCGGGAAGTTCTGACGGATTATCAATCATTTTGCTGCTACCATCCGTCAATTGGACACGGTATTGAACGGAGGGGGCAGTTAAAATTAAATCGAGTCCATATTCGCGTTCCAATCGCTCTTGGACAACATCCATATGTAGCAACCCTAAAAAGCCGACGCGGAAGCCAAAGCCAAGCGCTTCGGAAGACTCTGGCTCATAAGTCAAAGAGGAATCGTTCAAACTTAGTTTTTCCAAGGCGTCTTTCAAATCTGCATATTTTTGCGAATCGACTGGATAAAGGCCACAATACACCATCGGGTTGATTTTTCGATAGCCCGGCAAAGGCTCTTTTGCTGGGTTGGCGGCTAAAGTGATGGTCTCGCCCGGAAAGACATCTTTAATGTCTTTGATGGTAGCCGTCAAATAACCGACTTCTCCTGCATCTAATTCGCGAACTGGCATTTCTTTCGGTGTACGGATGCCAACTTCTGTCACGACATAACGTTTCTTCGATTGCATTAACAAAATTTCGTCGCCGACTTTCAAGTGGCCGTTTTTGACACGAATCAAAACGACAACGCCACGATAAGAATCGTAATAACTATCAAAAATCAATGCTTGGCAAGGAGCGGAAGAATCGCCGTCTGGTGAAGGAACCAATTCCACGATTCGTTCGAGCATTTCAGGGATGCCAACACCGGTTTTTGCCGAAACGAGCGAAACATCTGCCGTAGAAAGGCCGATCTTTTCTTCGATTTCTTTTTTGGTGTTAGCCACATCCGAACTAGGCAAGTCGATTTTGTTAATTACAGGCAGAATCATTAAGTCGTTATCGATTGCCAAATAGACATTGGCCAAAGTTTGTGCCTGCACGCCTTGCGTGGCGTCAATCACGAGCAGCGCGCCTTCGCACGCAGCTAAAGAACGAGATACCTCGTAAGTGAAGTCCACATGCCCAGGAGTATCGATTAAATTAAAAATATAATCTTCGCCATTTCGCGAATGATAAGTCACCGTCACGGCGTTTAGTTTAATCGTGATGCCACGTTCGCGTTCGAGCGGCATGGAGTCAAGCATTTGTTCGCTAAGATTGCGCTTTTCCACTGCTCCCGTGGCTTCTAAGATACGATCGCAAAGGGTAGATTTTCCATGATCGATATGTGCTATCACGGAGAAGTTTCGGATGTGTTTCTGATCGAAAGCCATAAATTAATCCTTCGGAATTATAGCGCCTTTGTTTAAATTTCGATAGAACGCCTTCACACTCGTTTCGACTTCCTCGGGCGAAAGCACAATCTCATATCGTCTCCAGGCACGGGAAAACAGGGAACGATATTCTTCTTGCAAATAACGATCATCGATTAACAAAGCGCTGCCGACATCCTTTTCGCTTCGAATCAATCGACCGACTGCCTGCATCACTTTATTGATGCCAGGATTCCGATAGGCATAGGCAAATCCTTTTCCGTTTTTGACTTCATAATAATCTTTTAAGGCATTTCTTTCTGGCGAAACTTGAGGCAAGCCAATCCCGACAACCGCAACTCCGCTTAATCGATCCGCCATTAAATCCACGCCTTCCGAAAAGGAGCCACCGATGATTAGCAAACCGACAGAAGTTTTGGTTGGATGCGATAAAAAGCGGGATAAAAAGAGTTCTTTTTCATCGTCATTCATATCGCGTTCTTGCGAATAAACGTCGGCATTGGGGAAAGAAAAGAATGGGGCGATTTTAGAGAGATAATCATAGGAAGGGAAAAACAAGAAATAATTGCCCACTTTTGCTTGCACGAAAGCAGAAAGATAGCGTGCCACTTCTTCATAGGTTTGATCGCGATTTTTATAACGTGTCGAAACGGTGGGAGCCACCATGAGATGCAAATGTTCCTGGGGGAAGGGAGAAGGGAAGGTTAAAAATGGCAAATCTCCTTCGCCATAAATCGAGCGTTCATAAAATTCAATGGGACTTAAAGTGGCGCTAAAAATAGCGGTTCCGCGAACTCGATCAATGCATTCTTTAATCAAAGGAGAAGCATCTAAGCACTGCCACCGAAGTTCGAATCCTCCCGTAGGACGCTTAATGGCATAAGTCA
>CADAUN010000214.1 GCA_902791085.1 uncultured Erysipelotrichaceae bacterium
GACCTTTATAGCACCGCCCAACTAAAGACCTTCCATTTAACCGGCACGCAAATCGGAGCCAAGATTCTTTTCTTCTCTCTTTATCTCGATGCCGATTTCCATATTTATGTCGATGGATCGATCGTTAAAGTCTATGGCATTTTAAACGTTCCTTGCATTCTTGGGGTGAATGGCGGCTCTTTATTTACCAAATACTATCGTACGGTCACACTCTATTATGACGACATTGATCCGAATACCGGCAAAGCTTACGAAGACAATTCAGGCTATCTCTATCTAACCTATAACGTTTCCAAAACTTATGGCCAACAAAAAGGCGGTACTTATGGTGCCTATCGTTATCATTCTGGTTATTTCTTAAATGATGATGGCGGCTTAAATAGCGATCATTTACAACATTTTATCTTTAAAGACATCTTAGGGATGAGTGACACGATCTACAATAAAATCGCTTCCTCCGATAGCAGCGATACCGCCGGAAAAGCCATTGACTATGAATCGGTAATCACTCAATTTGCCTACACGGAAAGCGTGAGACAATGGAAAATCGGAGTCGATTTAGGAAAATTAACGAATCTCAACCAATTAAAGACGTTTAACGCGACATTGGCGTCCGCTCGGTCTAGCGCGAATGACAATCGTTACATTTTCTCACAATTTGATTTTTCTCTTGAGGTCAGTTTACTCATCACCATCGACGTCACCGGAACGTTAAAGAATGTCGATTTGGATCAAGCGGATAATTGGTCTAGCGTCAATGCGGTGTATCAATCCTATATCGATACCCATCGAAACGATAAAATCAATTATCAATGAAATTCGTAATATCGTTTAAGATTATCCAAGAACTTTACTTGCTTTTTTCTTGGCACGTGAGAAGATGAAAAGGGAGGATAGAACAATGAAAAATGCATGGAAAACCTATCCCTTGTTTGCAGCCACTTTGTTATTGGCTGCCTGTGGCGAACCCGATCAGACGGATTCTTCTTTGAATTCTAATTCATCGGAAGAAACCCCGCTTTCTTCTGATGGTTCTCATTCAAACCAATCTTCCTTGACGGACAAGGAAGAGAAAGCGGATTCAGGATATGTCGCTTTTCAAAAGGCCATTCGCGCTTCTGCGGCAGCAAAGGGTTTTAAAGCGGTTACGCGTCCAAATGACGTTACCGCGAAAGGTGTTAGTTACTTAGAAGAAAATGATGGGAGCGAAAGCAAAAAGAATTGGGATTTCAAACTCTCTTTGTCTTCTTATTCCCGTTGCGTGACCCACGTGGGGAATGGTGAAAACCATCAGGATTATAATTTTTCCGAAAAATTGAGGAATTTAGGGGTCGCTCCGATCGAATACGGGCCTGGCGCCTTACTTCGCGACGACGAAAATGACATTAAAGCGTTAAATACCTTAATTGGCAAAGGAAAAGACGACATCTATCAAAATCTCTATTATGCCGGCCCTTATTACCCGGATCGTCTTTATTATGATTTTGACGATGATGCTGGTTCTTCGTCTTTAGGGGCCACCATGGCAAAAGTAGCGGAACCTGCGGTGGATGCCATTTTAGATCAACTCGGCTATTCCACTTTTGAAGATGACGATACCAGCAAAGACACCACTTACCATTATGAAACGAAAGCGTATCTGCCTTTGACGGATATTTCTTGGGATTCCCTCGATGATAAGCTTCCGCTTTTCCAAGACGAGGAAAGCCTTTCTTATCTTAATAACCTTTTCACCAATTCTGTTTTTGCTACTTATCTCGATGAACATCCGGAGATTGCTGTTTCCTCTCGAAAGAACAATGTCTATTCTTTTGCTTTGCAATTCCAAGACACCGCGTCTTTTGAACAATGCTTAGACGACATGATTGACTTGATTGGCGACGATGCCAATTATCAAGACGTCAAAGCCTCTTTGACTGATCGTTCTAGCGAACTTAAAGCGTCTGGTTTTGCTTTAGATCAATTGAAATACAACGTTTCTTATACGGAAAATGCCTTAGTTTCTTCTTCCTTCGCCTTCGCTTTTCACCTTGACGAATCGTATTACCAAAATCAATACGAGAAAGCGATCGCTGAGAAAAACGATTCTTCTAACGAATCTTCTGTCGCGGATTCTAATGAGAATTCTTCTCCAGTTCGAATCAAAGGCATCACGGACTTTTCTCTTCAATCTAACACCGCATATCAGACTTATACCATGCAAAAAGGCGATGAAAATGTCACTACATTGCAAGAACATCTCGCCTCAGATTCATCGAAAGAATATCCAAAACAACCTTTGCCTCCTAAAAAGGCAACCAAAGAGAATTCTTCTTCCTCTCTTGAGACGGCTTAAACGCCGTCTTTTCTTTTTTGGCGATTGGAATTCACAAAACAGAAGGGAGGAAAAACGATATGTCTTTTTTACATATACTTCAAAAAGGAATAATGATTAAATATATTTCATAAAAGGCGAATGCATAAAGGGCAAATTCCTTTTCATTGGTCAGAAAAAGAAAATCATAGAAGGAACAGCATGGAAGACATCGAGTCGTTATTGTCGCAGATGACGTGGGAAGAGAAAGTGGGGCAGATGCAGCAGCTTTCAGCGGGTGCCACCCCCAAAGAAATTTTTGAAGCATTCAAAGAAAAAGGAGAGATTGGTTCTTTCTTGCATGTTCTCGGAGTAGAAACAGGAAGTTTCTTAGAGGCATCTTCCCGTTCTCGCATGAAAATCCCTCCGATTTTCGGTATTGATGCCATTCATGGCCATGCCTTATTAAAAGGAGCAACCGTCTTTCCTTCGCAATTGGCCATGGCTTGCACGTGGAACGAAGAAATGATTGAGAAAGTTGGCGAAATCACCGCGAAAGAAGTGGCAGCAGATGGTCTCAACTGGGTCTTTTCTCCCGTTCTTTGCTTGGGACGCGATTTGCGTTGGGGCAGAATCGATGAGACGTTTGGAGAAGACGCTTTGCTTGCCTCCCGCATGGGAGCCGCCATCATTAAAGGCTATCAAAAAGATGGTTTGGTAGCAGCATGTGCCAAACATTATCTCGGATATGGCGAAGCAACAGGCGGCAGAGACGCCTATGACACGGAGATTAGTGAAAGAAAAGCCAGAGAAGTCTTTTTGAAACCCTTCAAGGCAGCAGTCGATGCCGGATGCATGACTTTTATGACCGCTTATGGGTCAATCGATGCTACTCCTTTAACTACTAACCATCGTTATCTCACTGAAATTCTAAAAGACGAATATGGTTTTGACGGATTCGTCGTCACGGATTGGGAGAATTTCCGTTCCCTAGTAACCGGGCAAAAAGTGGCTAAAGACATGGATGAAGCGTGCGTTATGGGCGTGAAAGCCGGTAACGACATGAGCATGAATAGCGATGAATTCTATGACGCTTTGCTTCGCGCGGTGAAAGAAGGAAGGATAGAAGAAGAGATTGTTAACGATTGCGTCAGACGCATTTTGCGTGTGAAGCAACGTTTAGGATTATTAGATGAAAATAAGCCATCACGCCCTGGAAGAGAGGTAATTGGTTGCAAAGAACATCAAGACTTTAACTATCAAGTCGCAAAAGAAAGCGCGGTGTTGTTAAAAAACAATGGCGTCTTGCCTTTTAAGGGGGCAAAACGCATTGCCGTCATTGGACCAAATGCAGATGATGTACGCGCGCAATACGGAGATTGGACTTATTTTTCTCATCCGATGCCAAAGCCATGGGAAAGTGGAAAAGAAGGTGTTTATACCATTCTTAAAGGCATCGAAGCGGTCTATACAGAGAGCGAAGTTACTTACGCGAAAGGCTGCAGCATCAATGATTCCGATCCCGATTCTATGCTTTCAGAGGCGGTAGAGGTAGCTAAAGACGCAGATGTCATCGTTGTCGTTTTAGGAGATAGCCTCAGCCAAAATGGCGAATATAGAGACCGGGCAAATTTAGCCTTAAGTGGAAAGCAGAACGAATTGCTCTGTGCTTTAAAAACGTTACAAAAACCGCTTATCTGCGTCCTGGTCAACGGAAAACCATTGGTGATCGACGAAGTCACCAAAGATGCCGACGCCATTATTGAAGTCTTTAATGGAGGAGATCAATGTGGTCTTGCCCTTGCTCATTTGCTAAAAGGAGATGAGAACTTCAGTGGCAAACTTCCGATTTCTTTCCCTTATGACAGCTCCGCGACGCCTTGCTATTATAACCAATACGATTATTGGCACGGAGGACGCTATATCGATATTCCTTCCGGAAGTCCATATCCCTTTGGCTTTGGCTTATCTTATAGCCAATTTGCCATTTCGAATCTTCGTCTTTCTAAGCCTACCGTGAAATTAGGAGAATCCTTCAAACTTTCTCTCCGACTCGAAAATGTTAGCTCACGCGAGGGAAATGACGTGGTTCAGCTCTATTTCAAAGATAAAGTTTGTCAAATCCTAACACCGATTCGAAGCCTTCTTGATTTCCAAAAAGTTTTCGTGCCGGCAAACGGATCTATCGAGGTAGAATTTGCCTTGTCGACAAACCAATTGGGTTATTATGATCCCAATTGCCATTATGTAGTGGATCCAGGTGAATTCGAGTTCTTTGTATCAGATGACGGAACGCACTTTAAAACCATTTGTTTAACGGTGGAATAAGAAAAGAGGGCCGCTATCTTGTAAACTGGACCCCGTAATTCGGACAGTCTAGAAAAAAGGCCTACCCCAAAAGATTGCCTCCGATTACACTTGATTCGGAGGTTTTCTTTATGGCCGGA
>CADAUN010000215.1 GCA_902791085.1 uncultured Erysipelotrichaceae bacterium
AGGCTCACTTAACGATGGGCTTTTTTTCATGACCTCGGTAGTGGCTATGATACAATAAATGATACAACAAATGATACAATAAAAAACCGTCAAAGCGATATTATTAGTCTAATTAAAAAAGCTCCTTCAATAACAAGAAAAGAGATAGCGCAAACATTAAACATTTCAGAGCCAACGGTTGCCCGTGACTTAAAACTTTTGCAGGAAATTGGTGTCATTAAGAGAAAAGGATCAAACAAAACTGGCTATTGGGAGGTGTTAAATTATGACAAATAAAGAAGCTAAAGAAATACATAAGACGCTTAACAATATTTGAGAGTATCCGGAATCGTTTACACAAGATTCCGGATACTCTCGGCAAATCAAAAGGCAAAACCATTTTAAAAATCTGTTAATTCTATTTGTTCCTTCCTTGCGTGAGAACATGCGAGCTTTATGTCCGACCTATAGGTGAAGAAACACCAACTTCTGGTTTATAATCTCATCGCAATGAAATGGAAAGAATTCTTCACACGTCGGTTTAGGAAACGCCATCCTAAATCCCTTCCTTCGGCGATTGCGGATCCAAAAGAAGGAGTGGTGGTGCAAATCCGTTCTTTGGCGACGAAAGAATGGCGTGCGAAAAAGTTAGAAAAAATCGACGACCAGGCATTGGAAGAACGGATGAACGCGCTTTTTCCTATGGTTTTCGAACAACAAGCAGAAAGCAAAGCGGTTTATGAGATTTCGATTCCGTTGCAAGCGAAAGCGCCGTCGGAAACCAAAGAAGGCAAAAAAGCAAAACGTTCTCGCTTTGGCTTACGCGGTTTGCCTTCGTTAAAAGGAATTGAAAAGTGGGCAGTTCCTGCCGGTTTTTCCTTAGCGAGTTTTCATAATAGCGTCATGGGCTTCGCTTCTTTTGTAGTGGGACAATATTATTTTGCCCAAATCCGGGAGCGATTGAACGATATCGATCGAGCACTCGCTCAAATTGCCACCTTTCAAAACAACGAATTCAAAAGCAAAGCTTTCGCATTGTTAGTGCAAGTCAAACGCAGCGCCTCGTTCCGTTATGAAATGTTAGACAATCCTTCTTTGCGAAAAGAAGAAGCCCATAAATTCGATGCGTTAGAACAAGAATGCATGGAGCTTTTAGGCCAAGCGAATTTGATGATTCATTCGTCCATCGAAGAAAAAGACCTTTCTTATGCGGCCTACGAAGAGAAAACCAAAGAGGTCGAGAATTGGTATCGTTATAGCCAATTGTTATGGGGAGTGCTTTGCCAAATCGCGGAAGGGAAATATCTCTGCCACGAAGGGAAAATATCCTTGGCTTATTGCCAAACCGTTTTAGTAGATTATGCACCGCAATGTCGTCAAACTTATCAAGCTTTAATCGCCTGGCACGAAGAAAACGAAAAGCGATTGAAAATCGATGTGGCAAAGAAAAGACGGGAACGTTCTGGCAATCCTAAAAGTTTGTGGAAGTGGGTACCCATCAAAAGCTATGTGGCTTTAGACGCCACCTTTCTCTCTTGTCTCGAAGATCAGCTCTCTGCCCCAAAAGAACTTTCTTTCAAAGCTCAAGAAGTCTTTGATCATGACGTTTCTTTTGTCGTGAAGGCGGGCGAGATTTATTATGAAGTGGAGTCAGAAAAAGAAAAATAGAAAGTCGACATTCCGTTGACTTTTGTCGAAGGTTATTTTTCTTTGCTCGTAAAACGATGCTTTTCCCGATACAATGAGCCTTGGGGAATAAAATGAAAAAAGAAATTACCAAACAAAAGACAAAAAACATTCTTCTTTTGCTTTTTGGCGGAGCTTTAACCGGTTTTGCCAATGCGTTGTTTATTGTCCCCTTTTCCATTGTAAAAGGCGGCATGACTTCTGTGGCCATGATTCTTTCTAGTTGGCTTTTTCCTTGGACCAACACCGATATCACCACCTATCTTCTTTGGGGATTTAATGTCATTTTATGGGTCATTTCCTTCTTTTTAATCAGTAAAGAATTCGCCTTTTCCTCATTGATCGGCACGATTGCTTATCCCTTGTTCTTCAGTTTGTTTTCTGCTTTGCAAATCGCCGATCGCGTTGGCTTAATCGCTTATTTTAACGAAGGAGAACAAACGTCTAAACTGATTCTTTTTGGTATCGCTGGAGGCGTGCTTAATGGCATTGGCTTATCGTTATGCTTCATGGGGAAAGGTTCGACTGGTGGGAGCGACGTTCTTGCTGCCTTAATGGTGAAATATGTTAACTTCAAGCAAGAGAACGCCAGTCTCTTAATCGACGGCATCATCGTTTTGTTAGGATTTGCGTGTTATCAAGATTGGGGGAAGGCATTAGTCGGTATATTAACGGCAGTCGCTAGCTCCATCGCCGTGAAACTTCTCTATGGCAAATATAATACGGTATATGTTTTAGATATTTTGACGGACAAGGTCGATGAGATTCAGAAAATCGTTTCGGATGAACTTCACGACACTTGCACGATTTATACCGTACAAGGCGGTTATTCCAAGAAAACAATGCAAGTGGTGCATTGCGTGTTGGTCT
>CADAUN010000216.1 GCA_902791085.1 uncultured Erysipelotrichaceae bacterium
AAACCTCCTTTTTTGGACAGCAGGACATGGAAATTATACTGTTCTCAGACTAAAAGCAGGATTTTGAGGAAAAACGGAATTTAGTTTAAGAATTCACACATCCGCCAAAAGAAAAGATTGTCTCTTGTATTTCGCCGCCGTTCCGCTGATAATATTGACGCAGATGATCCTCGGGTAGGCTCTGCAGACGCTCATGCTTACATGGGTGGCTTCCTTCGGGAGACCACCCTTTTGTTTGCTAAGGAGGAATATGGACGAGATTGAACGGGTAAAAGAAGTGCTTTCTTCGCCGCTAGAAAAAGCGGGATATGAGCTCGCGGAAGTGACGCTAAGCCGCGACAAAAACGGGCTGACGCTCCATGTGTTAGTTGACCGGGATTTGCCAATATCGCTTGACGATATTGTTGAAGTCAGCAATTTGATTAATCCCTTGTTGGACAATGCTGATCCCATCACGGAACCCTATCTCTTAGATGTGTCTTCCTTAGGATCAGAAAAGCCTCTCCATCTCAATCGCCTAGAACATTATCTTCACCAATACGTGAATCTGCATCTCACCCATCCTTATCAAGGGGAGAACATCTTAGAAGGCGAGTTGACAGAAGTAGCTCCTGACACCATCACCTTGCTTCTCACCATCAAGACACGGAAACGCTCCGTCGTCCTCTCTCGGGCAGATATCGACAAAGCCCGTTTAGCCATTCGTTTCTAATTTTAGTTTGAGGAAAAAACTATGAATGTAAAAGAATTCCAAACTGCTGTGGATGCCATCGCTGAAGCCAAAGGCATCTCACACCAAGCCGTCATCAATGCGCTTCACGATGCTTTGCAAGCCGCCTATATCCGTTATTTAAGAGGCGGGAGCGATGCCGTTGTGGAAGTCAATATCGACGAAGAAAATGGTTATGTCACCATTGCCCAAGTCAAAAATGTCGTCGCCGAAGTCCAAGACGATTATCTAGAAATTTCGCCCGAAGACGCGAAAGAAAATGCGGAAGAAACATTGCAACGCATCCAAGACGACTTATCCGAATTAAAACGGAACCAAGCTTCGCAAAAGAATGATATGCGGCACTTGGCGGATTTAGTGAAAACGGAAGAAAAAGGCATCAAAGTTGGCGGCACTTATCGTGTTTATTGCCCGTTTGAGACCTTATCCAAGCTCACTACGGCCTCGATTAAGAATGTGCTTCGTCAAAAGATTGCCGAAGCGGGACACGAAGTTCTTTATGAAATTTATAAGGACCACATCGGCGAATTGGTGACGGGAACAGTCGAGGCTGTTTCTCCTAACTCTGTATCGGTGAATATCGGCAAAGGAACGACTGATCTTTATAAAGAAGATTTAATCGGCGAAGAAGATTTCAAACCGGGCGATCCCATTAAGGTTTATATCGAAGAAGTGAAACAGCCAAAAGACGAGAATGGCCACTCTCCCAAAGGGGCGCAAATCAAAGCCACCCGTTCTACGGAAGGATTCCTCAAGCGCCTATTCGAAGAAGAAATCCATGAAATTTATGATGGAACCGTTGTGATCAAAGGCATCGCTCGTCGCGCTGGCGTCAGAAGCAAAGTCGCTGTCGCTTCGGTGAACGATGACGTCGATCCCATCGGCGCTTGCATTGGGCCAGGCGGATCACGCATTCAAAAGATCGTTTCCCAATTAGGCAACGCGAAGTACAAAGAAAAGATCGATATCATCCCTTATTCGGATTACACCCCGTTGTATTTGGCCGAATCCTTACGGCCGGTCGAAGTACTTGGGGTCAAAATCATTGATGAACATTCCCTTCCTTATCCGACAGCAGCCGTCGTGATTGATGACGACCAATATGCCGTTGCCATCGGCAAACGCGGGAGCAATGCCATTTTGGCCAATAAATTAACGGGCTGGAACATCCGCGTTTATAAAAAATCCGATGCTGAAAAAGAAGGCTTGGATTATGTTCCATTAGAAACCATCCAAAAAGAAGCGGCAGAATTTAAGAAAAATCAAGAACGTGCCGCTTATGCGAAACGTTCAGCAGAAGAAGCAGCCGCTAGAGCAGAAGAAACTAAAGCTGCGATTGCTCCTGCTACTCCAGTGATGCCAGAAGGAGACGAAATCGAGGGCGAAGAAGCGCTCGAAACGCCTGTTGTAGCGCCTTCAGCTTCTGAAGAAGCCCCGACGACAGCAAGCGAATCGCCGCTTCCGGAAGAAAAACCGGCAGAAACGCCGCTTGCTCCTGCTTCTGAACCTACAAAAGAGACCGTTACACCGGTTGAACCCTTGGCCGTAAAGACTACCAAGACCCTTGACGAGCTTGAAAAAGAACTTGCCGAATCGTCTCAGGCAGAAAAGAAGGGCGGTCGTTCCTTCCACGAGAAAGGCAAAGCCAAGCGCCCGCATAACATTTCTGAAAAAGAAGTGGCGAGAGCAAAGCCTGAAGAAACGCCCGCTAGCAAGATGCCAATCTATTCTGACGAAGAATTGGCAGAAATTGAAAAAGAAGAAAACGCTGAACAATTGGATCCAAACGGCGAAGACGAAT
>CADAUN010000217.1 GCA_902791085.1 uncultured Erysipelotrichaceae bacterium
AAACTGGCCTATTCCTCAAAACATGCCGGGAAAACCCGTTATTTGAATTACTTTTTAATCGACGATGCGTTCTATCTCGTGGATTCCCCGGGGTATGGGTATACGCATTATGGGTCAAAAGAAGACGATGCGTTTGGCAAAATGATGGAGCGTTATTTTGAAAATCCAGCGCTTGTGGGGTGTGTTTTCTTATTAGATTGCCGACTCGAGCCAAACGCGGATGATCTTTTGTTACTCTCTTATCTTCAAAAAGAATCGATTCCAACTTTGGTGGTATTTTCCAAAGCCGACAAAGCGAACCAAAGTGAAAAACAAAAAGCGTTATCTCACCCCTATGGGGATGAACGTATCTTGTTTTCTCAAGAAGACAATCCTGCCTTATTACGAAAAAAAGTCGCTGGAATGCTTAAATTGTCTTGATTGCACGCGCATTCTCTTTATATGAATGTCCTCCTTCTAAAGGATTCTTCTTGTTACGCTTGCGAAAGCTTGCTTTTTCGTTTAAGATAACCCGCTATGAATCGCATTCCTGAATCTCTTTATGAACGTCGTGACAGCTTGGTAGGTCTTTCCAATTCATTATTAAAACATTATGGTGTTACGCCTTTTCATCCGACTTGCGAAGCGGTGGATAAGATTTTAGAAGGACACCGCAAGATTTGTGTCTTTCTTTTTGACGGCGCGGGGAAATATAACCTTTCTTTGTATCCTACTGAAAATGCGTTTTTGCTTTCGCATGCCTTTCATACGATTCAAAGCACGAATCCCTCTACCACAGTAGCGGCAACCACGGCTTTTTTAACGGCTAAATGGCCTTGCGAAACCGGATGGCTTGGCTGGTCCTTATATATGGAAAAATTAGGCTACCCCGTCGACGTATTCCCAAATGTCAATTCATTAAGTGGGGCCGCCCTTCCTTCTGGAAGCCGAAACTACATGGAAGAATATTGCCCTAAAGTCACCATTGATTCTTTGCTTCAAGAAGCTGGCGTTAAGGCCAAGCTTTCTTTTGTGGCACCGATTGGTGGTGCGTCTGCCCCAAAAAACATCGAAGAAATGGGGGAACAAGCAACGCATTTCTTTCAAAAAGAAGCGGGGGAATTCCTATATTCCTATTCGACTTTGCCGGATCAAGATTTGCATCATTACGGCGTGAAAAGCGAATTCGCGGCCGAGGATTATTACGAGATGAATCAGATGGTTCGTCGCTTTACGGAAGAGAATCCCGATGTGTTGGCGTTAACTATGGCTGATCATGGCTTGATTGATGTGGTTTATCAAGATTTGGCCGCTTACCCAAAATTAGCGTCATGCCTATATCGTCCCTTATCCATCGAAGGAAGAAATGCCGCTTTATGGGTCAAAGAAGAAAAACGGGACTTCTTTGCTAAGGAATTTGCGAAGTCTTTCCCCGATTTTCTGCTTCTTAATCGACAAGAGGTGCTCGAAAACGGTTATTTCGGGGAAGGAAAACCAAGTCCGCATTTTGAAGAATTTATCGGCGATTTTCAAGCGCTTGCTCTGGGTAACTCCGTTTTGGTGAATTCCTTTGACGCCCCCATCGATCATGTCTTAAAAGCCCATCATGCCGGAGGAACGAAAGAAGAACGAGAGATTTCGTTAGGTCTTTTTCTCCCGAAAAAAGGCTAGATTTCTTTTCTTTGGCTTTCTATAATACCCTTGTTCGTTGAAGAAGAGGGATCCAGGAACGTTTGGGTTTAGAGAGCGGTAGAAGATGCAAATTCCGCCCCAAATGCTGGTGAGTCGCTTCGGAGAACCGGAGAAGTCCCGTTGGCCGCGAAAAGGCCAAAGTGCTGAAGCAATGCTTCAGAATTAGGGTGGTACCACGCGCCGCGTCCCTATATGGAGAGACGTGGCTTTTTCTTTGCCACAGGGAGGAAAAATATGCTCGACAAGCACTATGACCCGAAAAAAGTCGAAGAAGGCAAATATGAACGTTGGGTCGCTGCCGGCTATTTTAAAGCTGGGCAAGACAAATCAAAACCACCTTTCTCTTTGGTGATTCCGCCGCCGAACGTGACAGGAAAATTGCATCTAGGCCACGCGATGAATACCACTTATGAAGACATCATCGCTCGTTACAAACGAATGAAAGGATATGATGTTTTGTGGCTGCCAGGCATGGATCATGCAGGGATTGCCACCCAAGCCAAAGTGGAAGCGAAATTGCGCGAACAAGGCATTTCCCGTTATGACTTAGGACGGGAAGCATTCTTAAAGAAAGCCTGGGAATGGAAGGACGAATATGCCGCTTCGATTCATGAACAATGGAAGAAGATGGGTTTGTCTTTGGATTATTCCCGCGAGCGTTTTACGTTAGATGAAGGTCTTTCGAAAGCGGTGAAGCATGTTTTCGTCACTTTGTATCGCGAGGGCTTGATTTATCAAGGGGAACGCATCACCAATTGGGATCCGGAATTAAGAACTGCGCTTTCTAATATTGAGATCATCCACCAAGACGACCCCGGTGATTTCTTCTATTTCCGTTATGACATTGT
>CADAUN010000218.1 GCA_902791085.1 uncultured Erysipelotrichaceae bacterium
CGATTTCACGTACGACAATACCCTTTGCCGATCCGCCGATATGCGGATTGCAAGGAGTGTTGGCAATCATATGGCGATTCAGTGTGCATAAAAGAGTGCGCATTCCTAAATGCGCTGCGGCAGAAGATGCTTCTACGCCGGCATGGCCGCCGCCAATCACAATGATGTCGTAATCCAAAGAATCCATGAATCTCCTAACCAATCGAATCTGACATGTCTAAGGCAATTAAGCGATTGAGCTCAATCGCATATTCCATCGGCAGCTCTTTCGCGAATGGTTCAATAAAGCCCATAACAATCATCTGCGTCGCTTCTTCTTCAGGAATGCCACGAGACTCTAAATAGAACAATTCTTCTTCATTGATTTTTGAAACGGTCGCTTCATGTTCGATAAAGGAAGACGCATTGCGGATTTCATTTTTGGGATAAGTGTCCGAACGCGAACGATCGTCTAAAATCAAAGTGTCGCATTCCACGTGGGAATGAGCGTTTTCAGCCGAAGGCAAAATCCGCACGGTACCGCGGTAATTCGCAACGCCGCCATTCTTGCAAATCGATTTGGAAATAATGGTCGACGAAGTGTTTTTGCCAATATGAATCATCCGAGCCCCATTGTCTTGAAATTGATTTTTGCCTCCGACGGCAATGGAAATCACGGCGCCTTTTGCCCCGTCCCCTTCCAAGATGCAGGCCGGGTATTTCATGTTGCGCATAGAGCCAATATTGCCATCCACCCATTCCATCAAGCCATTTGCACCGACTTTGGCACGTTGCGTCACCAAATTGACGATGTTATTGGACCAATTTTGCACGGTGGTATAACGGCAATGCGCATGATCGCCAACCACGATTTCAACAACAGCGGCATGTAAGGATTCTTTCGAATAAATCGGCGCGGTGCAGCCTTCAACATAGTTGATGGAAGAACCTTCATCGCAGATGATTAATGAGCGTTCGAACTGTCCCGTCTTTTCGTTATTGATTCGGAAATAGGATTGCAACGGTTTCTCTAAATGCACGCCTTTCGGCACATAAATAAAGGAACCACCACTCCAAACAGCGGCATTCAAAGCCGCGAATTTATTGTCGAAAATCGGAACGACCGTGCCGAAATATTTCTTAAATAAATCGGGGAACAGTTGCAAGCCCATGTCCGTCGACAAGAAGATAACGCCCTTCTCTTGGACTTCTTGTAACATGTTATGGTAAACAACTTCCGATTCATATTGGGTCGTAACGCCAGATAAGAATTTCTGTTCTTGTTCGGGAATACCTAATTTTTGAAATGTGTCCTTGATGGCAGGCGGGACTTCGTTCCAGTTTTTTTCGTCCCCGGTGGCAACTCGGGTGTAATAGGTATAACTCGGAAAATCCAAGAACGATAAATCGGGGCCAAAAGACGGCATCGGAAGACGGAAAAACGCTTCCAAAGCCTTGAGTCGATATTCTAACATCCATTCCGGCTCGTTTTTGACTTTGGAAATCTCACGGACGACGTTTTCATTTAATCCCTTGCCTGTGGTGAAAAGCACCTTGGCATTTGTCTTAAAGTCGTATTGATATTCCTGGTCAAAGATTTTCTTTGCTTCGTCGCTCATTTGACGTCCTCTTTCTTTTCGTCCGCTTCCAAGAGTTCTTTCATGGCATCCCAACCCATGGTGGCGCAATGAATGCGAGCCGCTTGTTTTCCCGTGTTCATGAAAACCAATGCTTCATCCAAAGGTGCCTCATCATAGGGTTTTTCTTGAATCATGGCTAAAAATTGTTGAATCGTATAAAGCGCATGAGCAAAATCGTCGCCAATCACACGATCGCAAAGAATATCGGTAGAAGCCGAAGAAATGGTGCAGGCGGTTCCTTCCCAGCGCGCATCCTCCACCTTGCCCTCTTTTGTCTTTAAATAGAGATCAAAATCATCGATGCAATTCACTGAATCCGTATGTATTTTTTGATATTCTTCCGCTTTTTCTGGAATGCCTTTATGACGTGGCGATTCATAGTGATCCATGATGATTTCACGCATCATCATCGGAGATAATTCAATTGAAGTAGGCATCTAAAAACTCCTTTCCATGTCGCACCGCATCCGCCAAGGCATCAATGTCTTCTTTGGTGGTATAGACATAAAAACTCGCCCGAACGGTCGCCGGTGTTCCTAAAAACTCATTTAACGCTTTGGCACAATGCTGGCCACTTCGGCAGGCAATGCCTCGTGAATTTAAGAAAGTGGCGGCATCTTGGGCAAAAACGCCTTTGATGTTAAATGTCACAATCCCGGCTTCGCTATCGGCATTATAGATAATTGCATTGTCTGTCGATAACAGTTTTTCAACGGCGTATTGTTTCAATTCGCTTTCGTGGGCCTGCACGTTCTCCATGCCTAGTTTTGCGAGATAATCCACTGCTGCATGAAGGCCATAAATTTGGGCCAAAGGCAAAGTGCCAGCTTCAAAACGCGCTGGAGGCGGCAACAAAGTAAACAATCCTTCTTTGTTGAATTTGTTATTCATTCCGCC
>CADAUN010000219.1 GCA_902791085.1 uncultured Erysipelotrichaceae bacterium
CGTCTTCCTCAGTAAACGGCGAAGGAAGAGAAAGACTAACCCCTATTTTTAAAGTGGACAAGGTTTGAATAGAGAGACTTGTTTCGTTCCCAGCGGTATCCGAATAATAAGCGTCGATGTTGGAGACGAAGGTAATAACGCCATTTTGGACTTGGCATTCTAACGACAAGACGTCACGGACTTGAATATCCGTCAACACACTTAGAGCCGTGATGGATTCGTAAAGCCGATCAAAATTAAAACCATAATAGCGGTAGACGCCATTTTCTCCTAAGAAGCCAGCGGAGTCGAGCTCTTTTTGAATCGAGAAAATGCCGTTGTCCCAGGAAAAATAAGATGGCTTAAAACGTTTTTCAGCGACTTGATTTAACCCATTGACGTAGTGATCCACCGCATAGCCGTCTTGGTCTTTGGTTAGGAAATAGGTGTAACGTTCCTGATTGACCAAATCGTTCAATACATAAGTCATTTTGCAATCGTTAGGGTGATTTGCATCGTATTCCGAAGCAAGACTGATGGTTCCATAATTCACCCAGCCGTTTGTGCTGGCATAGCGAATAGTGGTATCAAAGGCGACCGTTTTAGAAGAAAGCGCAGCAACGGTAGTTTCATCAAGATGTTCGCTAGGCAGATGATAATCTTCAATATACGCGGCCAAATCCGCTTTTTCGCTGGTTCCGTATTCTCCAAAATAGCCGTAAAGCAGCGCTTCTTCGTTTTGTGAATATTCATCGGTTTGATGGTACAAAGTAAAATAAAGCGTCCCTTTTTCGTCGACGACGAAACGAATGGAGGTCATCCGAACGTCACTGTCCCCATATTGATAGCCCATTAACGAGCAAAATACAGTCATGATTTTTTCGTCTTCGGAAGAGACATATTCGCCTTTTTCCGTGAATTGAGAGGCGCTTAAGGCGAAGGATGGAGTGGAGAAGAGCTTAATAAAGTTCATATCATCGCACGTATTGACACCACGCAAACGATCATTTTCGTCATAATAGGTGGCGGCTTTGCCTAAAACGACGTTTCCTTTACTGTCATATTGGAAAGAATAGACCAGTTTATTGCCTAAAGAAGGATCGAAACTCGGTAACAACACATAGCCGGAACGGCTCCAACCATAGGAAATGTAGTCAGAAGTATAGATGTCTTGGAGTTCCACCCATTCTTGACTCGAATTTTGTTCTTGATAATGAACCGTTAAAGAAGGGGCAGCTGCTGCCGCTTGTAAGCCAGAGATAACTTCAGCCGCCGTCGTGGTTTTAGCCACCGGAGAAGAAGATAAGCTGCTATCACTAGAGACGATCGCCGAGAAAGAAGAAGTCGTCGAAGGAGCGGCGCAAGAAGCAAGCAAGAATAACGAATTAAGAAGAATAAGAGACTTTTTCATTGGGATAAGATCCTTTCTTGTTGGATTATTCATTTACCGTAAAAATTACATAAGTGCCACCGATGGTACCGGTTGCGCTCTTATATTTCACCACGAGCTTTATCGATTTCGCGTCGTTTAACACAATAAGTGGGTAATTTCTGGCGTTTGTTGTCTTGCCATCGAAATAGTATGCTTTTGAGTCTTGGGATTTTGAAGTTGCAATAACGTTAGTAAAATTGATTTTAGTCGACGTAGCCCCATAGGTTCCTAATGTATAAGAGAAAGTGTAGGCGTTTCCGTTACTAAAAGACGCTGTCCCGGTTGTTTCCTCAAAGGTAAAAGTGAAGGTCGTGGAGCCATATTTGCCTGAATAGGTCTTTCCAATCATTGCCTGATGTAAGACATCGATAGGCTCAATGGTGGCTTTTGGAGTGATCGTTACTGTGATTTGATCGGTCAAAGTAGGATCTGCGACCGAAGTAACAACGACCGTAACGCTTCCTTCTTTTAAAGCTTCTAAAGTAAAGGAAGAAGTGGATGCGTCTAAAGTTAGATTCGCGAATTCTGCCATGGAACTATCTTGGAAAGCAGCCGTAAAGCTCTTATCGGAAAAGACGCTGGAATCAATTTTGACCGAATACGAAGCGCTTGAGCCAACTTCCAAAGAAATGATCTTTTTGGCAATAGAAATGGTGGATGGATTCAAAATCGTTACGGTGATTTCGTCTGTGACAGAAGAATCTAAAGTGGCTGCCACTTTGACCGTCACGCTTCCTGCTTTTAATGCTTTGAGTTGGAAATAGGAATTTTCAGCGTCCAACGTTAATTCCGCCAATTCTGCCATGGCGCTGTCCGTGAACGAAGCGTTAAAGGTCGCATCAGACAAGCCGACTGGATACAACGTCACTTTATAGATTGCCGTTCGGCCGATCGTTAAGTCTGTGATCGCGTTTGGATTAATTTCGATGCCTTGCGGCGGTACTTCGCTTACGGTGATGGTTAATTGCTTTGTTTTGCCGTAATACGTGGTTGTTGTAATCGTTGAAGTGCCCGCTTATAATGCGGTTAGATAAGTGATGTCACCCGTTTTTTCGGAGGCAATAATCGAAGGATTAGAAATTCCGTCGTCTGTCAAACTCAA
>CADAUN010000220.1 GCA_902791085.1 uncultured Erysipelotrichaceae bacterium
TGGGAAAAAGTGACTCTCCCCCATTATGTTGGCCCTAAAGGCCGTTGGAATGCTTACTATTACACAATCCTTCCTTTGAAAAAGAAAAGAGAAGATCGACGATATATCCTTCGTTTTGAAGCGGTAGATTATGTTGCTACGGTTTATTTGAACGGCCGAATGGTCAAAGAGCACGAAGGTTTTTTTGCTCCTTTTATGATTGATGTCACCGATTTTGTGTTAGAAGGAGATAACGTCCTGCTCATTCAGGTTCATGATGATTATGTGACGCAAGGCTCTATCGTGAACGGATTTGTCAACGTGGGACCGAAAATTTATGGAGCGACCTCATTTGGTTATAACGATCCAGAAGATGGCTGGCATCATTGTCCACCAGGAGCAGGAATCGTTGGGAAAGTCACGTTCGAAGAAAGACCCTTATATCGGATTGAAGACGTTTTTATCCGCCCAGACATTGATAAAGGTGAGGTTTCTGTTCGCACTGAAATCATTAACGGTACGAATGAATCCAATGACAAAGAAACATTCTCCTTACGTTACACCTTAGAAGGAAGAAACTTCAAAGAAACGGTTTTTGCTGATAAAAATCAGAAATTGGCTCGTTTGCAAATCGATGAAAATTGGATTGATTATCGTTTCTCGATTCCTCATTTCCGGCTTTGGACGCAAGATGAACCTTATTTGTATGAACTTACCATTGACCTTTATGACGACAATGGCGATTGGATCGATAGCACTCATCGTCATATTGGCATGCGTCAATTTTGGATGGATGAAAAAAGTAAACCTCTGAAAGGTGCGTTCTACCTCAATCATGAACGAATTATCCTTCGTGGTTCGAATGAAATGGGCCATTTTCCGCGGGCAGTGATGGAAGGAAGAGACGATCATATTGTCGATGACATCTTGACGGCAAAAGTGGCACATCTCAATTTCTATCGGATGACACAGCGCCCGGTCTTTGAAAAAATCTATACCTATTTCGATATGATGGGGATGTTGATGCAAGTCGATTTCCCTTTCTTTGGCAGCATCACCTTTCGTTGTCTTCCTGCCGCCTATCAACAAGTGGTGGAAATGGAACGTCCGACGCGAAGCCATCCTTCGGTGGTGATTGAGACGTTGTGCAACGAATTCTTTGATCCGCAAGAGAATCGGCGAGAACAATATTCCATCGATCGTTATCAAGCGGAAGATTTCTTTGAAGCAGCGCAAAAGATCATCCATTTGGAAAATCCAGACCGTGTTTTGAAATTGAATGAAGGCGACTACGCCCCATTGTCTAACACTTGGGGTGTTTCGGACTTCCATTGTTATAACCTTTGGTACATCGCTCATGCGATGGACTCGGGCCGTATGAATAAGGGATATCTTCCTGGCGTCAACGCCGAGTGGTATACGAGTTGTGGCGAATATGGCGTGGATGGGCTTGATTCTCTTTCGATTATGGAGAAATATGCACCCAAGGAATGGTTACCAAAACATCTTGATGACGAATGGTATCCGAATGTGATTGCCAAAGGGCAGAGTTTTAATTTGTTACCAGGCTTCCGGCTTGAGCCATCTCGTATCATGGATTGGCTTCGCATTTCCCGAGATTATCAAAAAGAAGCCATCAAACAATATGTCCATATGTTGCGAAGAAGGACGGATCGCATCGAATCCACAGCAGTGCATTTGCTAATCGACGCTTGGCCAATGGGCTGGACCAAAGCGTTGGTGGATGTAGACCGAATCCCAAAACCAGCTTATTATGCGTTTCAAGAAGCTTCGATCCCTTTCCGAATTTCTTTAAGACGCGATCGTTATACCATTTACGCAGGTGAAGAAACGAAAGCGGAACTTTATCTTTTGAACGATTGCAGCAAAGAAAAATCGGGTCAGTTAATCGTCAGCATCTATCGAAATGGCAAATTGGTTGGTTCTTATGGCAAGAAAGTGATTGCAGCCTCTTGTAATGAAACTTACGTTGGCGATGTCGCTTGGCGTGGAGAGGATAACGAGACAGGAACGATTTCGATTCGTGCCAAATTGATTCCGGACGATTCAAAAGACGAAACCACCTTTGATACATGCGACTATGGGGTTAAAACACCTTATTCTTGTTCGTATCCTTGCCCCACAATACTAGGAACTGTTTGTCAACCGCTTTCGATTCTCTTTAGCAAGGAAATCAATCCCAAAGTTGTTTTTACAGACGATAGATATTATTTCTCTCACCGCAACGAAATCGAAACGATGGTCAAAGAAGGGAAACGTGTGGTTCTCTTCTTTGAGAATTCCATTCAAGTGTTCCAAGATCGGATTGATCTTTGGAAGCATCCGAATCCTGGAAGCGTGATGGCCAGCAATTATTTGCACATTAACTCCGAAAGTCCTCTATGCGAAGGAATTGGATTAGAAGAATTCAAAAATCTTTATAATAAGAATGTAGACTATCAAGACATCAGCGCTTGGTATAAATATTTTTGGGACGATTCGACACCAATTCTCTATATGCCAAT
>CADAUN010000221.1 GCA_902791085.1 uncultured Erysipelotrichaceae bacterium
AAGTAATACATAAAAGGAAAAAAGAATGAGCAAACAAGTATTCCAACTCGAATTTGAAGGTCGTCACCTTCAAGTCGAAACGGGCGAAATTGCCAAACAAGCCGATGGCGCTGTTTTCGTCCGCTTCGGAGACACGGTGGTTCTTTCTACCGCCTGCTGCTCCGATCAACCAAAACCAGGGGATTTCTTCCCTTTAACCGTCGACTACATTGAAAAGCAATATGCTTCGGGCAAGATTCCGCAAAGCTTCTTGCGCCGCGAAGGATCGCCGGATGAGCATCAAACATTAAGCGCTCGTCTTATCGACCGTCCGATTCGTCCTTTGTTCGCTGAGGGATTCCGCAACGAAGTTCAAATCGTGAATACCGTGATGTCGTGCGATCCGGAATGCCCGCAAGAGGTGACAGCCATGCTCGGGTCCTCTTTAGCCCTTTGCATCTCTGACATTCCCTTTGATGGCCCGATTGCCGGGGTTGTCGTTGGCCGCATCGATGGCCAATTCATCATCGATCCTACCGTGGAACAACGGGCAAAATCCGACATTAATTTAACGGTTGCCGGCACGAAAGACGCCATCATGATGGTCGAAGCCGGTGCTGCTGAAGTCCCTGAAGAGCAAATGTTAGATGCCATCATGTTTGGACATGAAGCCATCAAGAAACTTTGTGCCTTCGAAGAAGAAATCATCAAGGCCGTCGGAAAACCGAAACGCCATATCGATCTTTATACACCTGACCCGGATATTGTTAAGGACATTTATTCCCGCATCAATGACCGCATGGTTGATGCCATTGATCACACGATGGATAAATTGGAACGGCAAGATAAAATTGACGCTTTGAAAAAAGAAATCCTCGATGATTATGATGCCCGCGAATATGCAAAAGAAGCGGATCATAGCAAGACCATGATGATGGTGAATGACATTTTGGAAGAAATGGTCGCCAAAGAAGTCCGTCGCTTAATCATTGAAGACAAAGTGAGACCGGATGGCCGAAAAGTGGATGAAATCCGTCCGTTGAATGCCCAAGTCGATCTTTTGCCACGCGCTCATGGCTCTGCCATGTTCACTCGTGGTCAAACCCAAGTCATTTCTACGACCACTTTAGGGCCTCTTACCGATGCTCAAATTATTGATTCTTTAACCGGTGAAGCCGATAAGACTTTCATGCATCAATATAACTTCCCACCTTATTCAGTGGGAGAGATTGGCCGAATCGGTCGTCCAGGACGTCGCGAAATCGGACATGGCGCCTTAGGTGAAAGAGCATTAAGCTACGTCATTCCTTCTTTGGATGAATTCCCTTACACCATTCGTTGCGTTGCCGATGTCGTGGAATCTAATGGTTCTTCTTCACAGGCTTCCATTTGTGCTTCGTGCATGTCATTAATGGCAGCAGGCGTTCCGATCAAGAACATGGTTTCGGGTATTGCGATGGGCTTAATCACCAACGATCCCACTCGTTCACCAGACAAAGAAACGAATCATTACACCATTTTGACCGATATTCAAGGCATGGAAGACCACTTTGGCGATATGGATTTCAAATGCGCCGGCACCAAAAACGGCATTACCGCGCTTCAAATGGATATCAAAATCCATGGTGTCACCCGTGAAGTCTTAAGCGAAGCGCTTGAACAAGCGAAAAAAGCCCGTGCTGAAATTCGAGAGGTGATGGCGCAAGCCATTGCTGAACCACGCAAAGAAGTCAGCAAATGGGCTCCTAAGATGGTCACCTTTAACATCGATCCCGATAAGATTCGTGATGTGATTGGAACTGGTGGAAAAGTCATCAATGACATTATCGCCAAATGCGGACAAGTGAAGATTGATGTCGAAGAAACTGGCAAGATCACCATTTATCACACCGATAAAGAAATGATTGAGAAAGCCAAACAGATGATTGATGACATCGTCCGCGAAGCAAAAGTCGGTGAAATTTACGAAGGAAAAGTCACCAGAGTCGAGAATTATGGTGCGTTTGTCAATCTCTTTGGCGACACGGATGGCCTTTGCCATGTGTCTCGCCTCGATTGGAAATACATCGATGATGCGACTCATGTCGTAAAAGTCGGCGATACCTTAAAAGTGGTGGTAATTGGCTTAGAAGAAGGCAAAATCAAGCTCTCTCACCGCGAATTCGTGGAGAAACCTGCCGATTATGTGGAACGTCCAGAACGCAGCGAAAGCGATCACTCTCCGCGCAACCGTAACAACAATGGACGCGATTTCCATCGTTCTAACGGAAATCGTAACGGCGGGAATCGCCGCTAATCATAAATAAAGCTGCTTCTGAAGGCTCGCCGATAATGGCGAGCCTTTTCCTTTTGCCTAAGACAAGCAACAAATGAAGACACAGTTTATTCGTAATGCAAAGAGACTGTATAAGCAACGAGGAAGGAAAAGAGGTAACGGCCTCGAGTAGATGTGGAAGAACAGAAGTAGGAATAAGAAAGAAACAACCGCAAGAATAGAAGAAATAATAAAAATAAATTGA
>CADAUN010000222.1 GCA_902791085.1 uncultured Erysipelotrichaceae bacterium
AAGCAAAGCGTAATTGAACTAGAGCATCGCCGACAGAGGACTAAGTAAAGGTAGGCTCTAAACAAACCTATGCATCCCAGCTTCTCTAAAAAAGCGAGAAAGTGGAATCGGCTCCGTTTTGACTAGACGGCGTGGAATGAGAAACAAAGAAGTGGATTTATGGAAATAATTCGAAATCCGAAGATGGGGTGTTTCGCCTTGGACGTCAATGTTTTCCCCGAGGAGAACACCATCTGTCCCACAAAAGACAAAGCGGCTCCCCTGTTCGGCGGAGACCTGGCCGTCATATCCAGACACGTAAAGAATATTTACGCTGAATGTGAGTTCAAATAAGAACGAGTATGTGCAGAAAATACATGGCCTCATCCAAACGGCCGCCCTTTACGATAGAAGCATGTCGACGACCGCAAAACACATCGGGAACATCTTTTCGGAAGACGAGCAGGTTGAGTGACTTCCGTCGGAAATTCCGACCGAATTAACCACCTCTCGTCAAGGCCGTGGTTGATACGGGTCTTTGGGACAATTGCGCCTTGTTGTAGCACCATTCCATGGTCTCCAGTCACGCCCTTTGAAGGCTTCTCTCGGCTCACAAAGAAGCAATGATTTTAAGGATGAGAGAACTGGCCTCTTCGTAGGAGACGTCCAGCCACCGGTTTTTGGGGTCATCGGCCTCTTTGGCGAAAGATGGGTTCGTCAAAGCCGATTCTACCCTTGCTTTGAAGTCCTCTATCGTTTTCGGCTGCCTTGAGGAATGGGCGAAGAAAGTTATCAATATGTCTCGGACCTTGCTTGCATTTAGGCCTGTCCGAGCGAGATAGTAAAGGTCATAGATGTCCTTATATCGGGTGGAAAGGGCGCCGAGCCGAGAAAGAGAAAGGCACTTCTCGGCGAATATCTGCCCGGGGGAGTTGACCTGAAAGGTCAGCTCCGTTCCCTGGCCAAAACTAAAGACGATCCTTTCCTGCTCAATCTCCAAATGGTTGTGGACGCCGATGTCAAGTTTCAGCAAGAGGGGGCCGTAAGACGAGCCGTCTTGAATTCTTACGTGGACTCTGACGCCATGGTAGTCCTCTTGGTGTAGAGGCTTGATTGTCCCGTTTATCGATAGGGAATACTCTCTTGTGGAAGCGGCAATCTTTCGGAAGAAAAGGCGAATGGAATCCTCGTCGATGGAATAGCGGATGAAATCGAAGTCGATGTCG
This sequence comes from uncultured Erysipelotrichaceae bacterium, assembly GCA_902791085.1. Classification (GTDB taxonomy): domain Bacteria; phylum Bacillota_I; class Bacilli_A; order RFN20; family CAG-826; genus UBA4951. The sequence continues at coordinate 1,206 of CADAUN010000222.1, forward strand.
CGGGTGGCACGCCTTTGGCTTTTCGTCAGATTAAACATCACGATGCCGCCTTTGAGGGCGACCTTATCGGCCATCTCAGAGCCGCTTAATATCGTGAGGAAAATCTCTTCCGCGGCGAGGTTCTCGGCGACGGGCCGGGCATAGCCGAGGGAAGAATATCGAGAGACGAGATCTTTGATGCTCATGCAAGCCCCTCCTTTACCTTTGCTAGTAGATGATTGCCGTTCCTAAAATGCGAGCAGTACTCTGCGGTTTTCGCCAAATCCAATTCCTCTTTCCTTTCCTTATAGGAGGAAAGAACCTCATAGAAAAGCTCCGGCGCCATCTTCGTTCGTAGCCGGTACAGCTCAATCAGGGTTCTCTCTTGGTCGTAAACACGTATCTCTCCGCCCCTCAGCCCCATCCTCATCACACCAATGGGGATTATCGTTCTATCTTGGTAGGATTGCTTCACCTTTGGGTCATGAATCGGAAGAGCGTTGTCGGGAGTGGCAAGGTAATAGAAATCCGGAGCCTCATCCGTCAGGTCATGGAGGTAAAAGGCGCTAGAAAGGGTAAGGACGGCATCGGGGTATTTTTTGGCGTAGAAAAGTTCGTCTTTAAAAACCTGCTCTTCGGTCGAATAGAGCCCCCGCTCTAGTTTGAACAGCTCTTTGTGCTTGATTTTGATTCTGATGGATCGCTCATCCTCGCCTGAGGCAATCAGTTCTTTTGTCGTGTATATCATGCATCTATTGTATGTATTTTAAGGACTTTATTCAATATTCTCCTTAACTTTAATACACATTTGAAATATTGATTTATCCAACATTTGAGGTTCAGCACTCTCCTTCATCTTGAGGTCGCAATTTGCGACTTCAAATGGCCGCGACCTCGAGATGACTGTACCATATTCGATTTTCCTGAGTTCGTTTTAAAGTCCGAAAAACATAGAAAATAAGAGAACCTATACAGGTATTTGCACAAGACCATGTCTACTTCTTAGCGTCATCAACCGGAATTGGTCTTGATTTTTTGCGCTTTGGACTCCAAATTTGGCCGCTTTCGAAAAGCCTCGATGCTGTTGGCTTTTTTGACGTATCCCCAAATACCAGTAGATTTTGGAATCAAACCTCCGCTCCTTAAGAATCGAAGAAAAACGGGCTTTCTATAGAAATCCCATAATCTTCAAAAGTTCCGCATTTATCGAACTTTTTCTATTTTTTCAGCTTTAGAGAAACCACTGTCTCCACATGT
>CADAUN010000223.1 GCA_902791085.1 uncultured Erysipelotrichaceae bacterium
CCATTAAGAACAAAGCGCCAAACATCGGAAGCGATTGAGGCAAAATGATGCGGAAATAAATCTCCCAAGGATTCGCGCCATCTAACGTTGCCGCCTCGCTATAGGTGGATGAGACCGTTTTATAGAAGGCAAAGAAATACAAGAAATAGCCAGTGAATCCGTTAAAAGAAGTAAGAATCATCAAATAGCTGTCAAGCCAATTCAAGCGATAAAGCAACCGATACATCGAAGAACCGCTGCCATATATCGGCAAGGTCATGACAATCAAAATAATCGCAGGAATTAACGATGAGCCGACATATTTGTATTTGGCGCAACAATAGGCCAAGGCGGAGGTCAAGAAAATGGAAATGAAAGGACCGAGAAAACTGAAATAGACCGAATGCCAAATCATGGCGAAGAAATTCGAACCATTCGAATTGATGGCCGTGAAAACTTCGATGTAATTTGACCATTGGAATTTCGAGAATCCAAATGGATTTTCTGCGAAATCGATGTTGTTTCTAGCCCCACTATAGAAGCACCAAAGAATCAAATAAAGATAACTGCAGGCAACCAAGAAGAAAATGATCCAAACAATCGTTCGAATGATTCTTTCGCTGGTGGTGTAATGGCGTTTTCGCCAATAATTCACTAACATCAGAACTGCACCTCCTCTACTCTCGAATTCAAGAAACGCCGAATTCCTAAGGCAAGCCCCGTGCTCACCACGGTCAAGCAAAGTCCTAACGCCGCTGCCCGATACAAATTGGCCGACATCGGGCTATTCGCAGTTTGCACATAGGTGTACATCCAGTTCGACACCGTTTGGGTGCCATATTGCCCGCCTGTCAGTAAGAAGACGGCGCCGCTCGCCCCAAAGACAGAAGCAAATTGGGTGGTTACCAAGATGACAAAAGTAGGCCAAACGATAGGAAGAATGATTTGGAAGAGTTCCCGGAACCAACCCGCTCCATCAATTCGCGCGCTTTCTAGCACCGAATCCGGGATACGGGAGAAAGTTCCGCCCCACAAAATCATGTTCGAAGGGAAAGACAGCCAAACCAGGTTCAAGAAAACCATGCGATTGGCAAAAGTAGAATCCATCAAAGGCGACTTCATTTCATAATCCAGGTGATAGAGAGTCTCTAAGATTTTTGGCACAAAATCGCTGTTCATGAGTTCCACGTAGAAGGCGCTTGTAACCACGGAAGAAATGATGGAAGGAAGATAAAAGATAATGCGGAAGTAACGATATCCCAATATCTTTTTATAAAGAAAATAAGATACAAAAAGGCCGACGATAAACATGGCAACCTGAACTAAAAAGGTCAAGAAAGTGTTAGCAAATGCTAATCGCAAATCATCGGAAGGATTCGAAGATCCGTGGACGATTTTGTCGAAGACCCATTTGAAGTTGTCAAACGTCCAAATGAGACTTCCGTTGACCGGTTTTTGAAATGCCATCAGCAAAGAATCAAAATTGACATAGACATAAAACACCAAGAAATTCACCACAGGAATAAGCACGCAAGAAAGAATGAAAAGATTCTCTTGCCACGTATTCCGTTTTTTCGTAAATGGAGAACGCATCATTGTTTCCTCCCTTCCACATAGAGATGGTCTTTGATCCGTTTCGGATGGACTTTGTAATCTTCGCTTTCGACAAAATCGACATAACGGTCAAAAGAGAAATATTCGCGAGCAAAGGATACCTGCCCTTCTTTTGCCGCTTCCAAAAAGCGGTTGCGTATCATGGCTCTTTGCCCCTCATTTTGATTGGGGAAATACGAAGCAAAATTCAAATAAAGGTAATTTAAAGGGGTGACTTTCACCGCCATCAAACGGGTGTGATATTTTTGTTTGTCTATGGGCGACAAAGAAGCGTTTTGAATGGCTTTCTCTCCTTTTTCCCAAGCGGCCAATGATGCCTCTACAACATCCAAAGGAATGTTTTCCGGATGAACTTGGGTTCCCCAAGTCCCAAAATAGATATCATGGCCTTCTAAGGCTTTCGCTTGGTAATTCTGATGATAAATGTCCATGATCTCTTGAACGACAAAAGCCGCAGGACCGTAATAATGGAGAAGATAATCTTCTTGTAGTTCCTTCGGGTCGAGGGAAGGATCCCACATCAACCGTCGATAGAGATAAGCCCGAAGATTGGCTTGCCAATTATGGCATTCATCATAGGATCCGTTGATTAACAAATAATCAATGTGATGCGCGGCGAATCCCAAAACGTTCTCGCGAATGGTCGAAAAGGAATCAAAGAAGGAACAATAGTTGGCAAAATCAGCATCATACGCCCAAAACCAGAAATGTTTAGCAATCACCGACCAGCTGTCGAACATCGTATGGATTTTGTAATCCTGCTTGGGCGAGAAATAACTATACGCCCCATTGCC
>CADAUN010000224.1 GCA_902791085.1 uncultured Erysipelotrichaceae bacterium
AGCTTTTTTTAGATTTTGAAGACCGTCAGCATAGTATGAGCTGCAGTTTGCAATTAGCTTCTCGTAGAGTTCCTGACAAAGGTAGTAACTCATAGCTAGATCGACGCTATAAGAGCCAAAGAAGTCAGCCAAAAACGATTTGACTTTTTCCGGCATGTTACTGACATAGTAACCACCGACGGATCTCGGCTTGTTGCCTAATCGCTGCCAATTTTGCCCCACTTCTGAATTAGGTGGCACGATAACCATCACGGTATCATCGTTTGTAGGAAAATAAGTTGCCATAAGTTAACGATAGAAATATCCATTTTGGACCGCTTTTATAAAGCAATTGATGGCGAATTTGCGGTCTTTATCCATCAAAATGCGGGTTTGGACACGGATTCCAATAATGATGTCGTTGCGGATTCTATCGACATCCGTTTTGGAAAAGACATGGGCATTCTCGTTCCACTCCAATAAGGATTCCCACAACGACACCTTATTCAGATTGCCAGAATCTTGGATAAAGGTCAAGGCTGGGTTTTGGGGAAAGAAATCGATCGGCTTTGTGCCCAACTGCAAACCGCATGTAGTAACGGGGAAATGAAGATTTTTCACGGTTTCCCAGCATTCCTTCTTTCGTCCATACATCAACGTGTTTGGGAATTCTTCTTGAACGCTAATGAAATAAGAGCTGATCATTCGGGACACGCCATCGATAATCGTTTTCAAAGGCTGATCGATCGTTTGCTCTTCGAATATTCTTTCGAGGTCGAGCAGCCCTTTAACCTTTTCACAAATATAGGAAATCGTGTAAGGCAGGACAGCTGCTTTGATCGGAAGCTTGCTTCTAGCGATGATTTTGTCCGCCTCTCTCCAAATGATTAAGGCGCCAATCACGTTTCGGTAGTATCTAGAATCGGGCATGACCTGATTCTTCTCGATTCTATCGTTGAAAACTTGGAAACATTTCTCGTTGCCTTGGCATACAATATCCGGCTGAACCGCGTATGCCATAATGGCCTTAGCCAGTATCTTTTTCGAGAACTTTTTCTTCTCGGGATAAAGACGTGTGAATTTATTCGAGTAGTTCCAAATGATCCTTTTCCTCGTATTGTATAAGCCATTGGACCTCTCGAAGAACCAATAATAGGCCTCATCGGGAGAGTGCGCGGCAGTGCGGTAGCAAGGCGTATGAAGCGAAAGGGCTTCAAGGGATTTGTAGAAAGGTCTATTGGATGCTAAATCGGATTTCGCAATAGCAGTTTGCGTATTGGCGCTGATTGCGATATTAGTGACGAGGCTTGCTTCCTCGTTTTGACGTTTTAGAACGGTCAGTTTAACCGGAACCATTACTTCGGATAGGTCAATACCGTCACGATAAATCTCATAGATCGTTACCGTGGTTTGGCCTCCGTTAACGATTTGCATCTTGTCCAAGGCGTTGATCAAATAGACGCCATCGCCCAAATGAACGATTTCGCTGCCCTCCATCGACGCTACGGCAGCAAGCCCATTGTTTAGAGCTATGAAGTCCTGAGGCGCATCGTGAAGGGTTTCCGAGATTTTCTTGTTCGTTTTTTGCGTCCGCTTCAAATAGGCGCGGACATTTCCGTCCATCAAACGGTTCTTGTGGTCATCGTAAATTCGAGAAAGCAAAGGCCCACTGATCGCGGTCATATAAACGTCAAAGCTTTCGTTTCTGGCTACACGTAAAGCAGTTAAGGGCTCGCCATATTGCTTTTTCAGTTCGATGATTAGGCTGCCCGTCTCGTCTTCTTTGATACGTTCGTAGATAGAATTGGCGTCGTGAATATCGACTTTGCATTCCATTTTTCCGACGATTATCGAAGTCGGAATCGATTGGCTTGGCAATGCGACGTTCGAGTAAAAATCGAAGATAATGGAGTACCCGTTAGAAAGACAGTCAATCAGTTCTTGAACGTGTTCGCCGACTTCGGAATCGGTGGTGATGTTTGATTTGCCTTTCATGGCCGTTTCCGCAAAACGGATTGCACCACTTTCGGCTTCGTTAAAAGCGCGTCTAATCTCGGTTTCCAAGCAATCGAGATCTTCAAAATAAATCAACGAGAAGACGTGGAACTCCTTCTCGTCTTCGTTTAAGTAATATCCATCGTATTTGATGCCACGATTCGCCATTTCGAAATGCCCGATAATCGGGTCGGAACAGTCTGGGTCGGAAGACAAAGCGAATTTGAGAAAAACGTGTGGCGTGTCCAGTTCCTCCGTCTCATCAGATGGCGGCATGTGGGCGATTTTCTCATCAAAGAATTCTTTAAGCTTCCAAATATTCATAGATGTCACCTGTGAATTCTTCGTATCCGTCTAGATCGACTTTATATTTGCAGCCGAAAATACGGTGGGAAATGGATTGGATCTTCT
>CADAUN010000225.1 GCA_902791085.1 uncultured Erysipelotrichaceae bacterium
TTCTTCTTCCTTATATGGAGTGATGAACCATTCTTTGGAGGAGAAGGAAGTCACTTTTTACGATATTCATCAAAACCAAAAGAACGTCGTTGTTCCAAAACAAGGCATTGCTTGGGTAAAAGATTAGTAATATTCGGCTTATTTGTGAAATATCTTTTTTAGGCTGTTCCGAACAAGCGGTTCTCGCAAGAGGACGCAAAACCCGCCATAAAGAAGAACGCCTACCCCTACATCGATTAAGGTTTTATAGATGTTGTTGGTAACATAAGGGTTTAAGACGAAAACATTAAGCAACCACAAAAGAATAAACATGAGCGAGGAAGCAATCGCGGGTTTTAAAAATGTTTTGACGATTTTTAGATAAGGCATCTTTTTTAACGAGAAAATCACGTGAAGCAGAGAGATAACACTTTCTGCCGCAAGAGAAGTGATGGCCGCTCCTTTCGCTCCCAACGAACGAATGGCAAAGAAATTCGCCACAAAATTTATCGCGGCACCAACAAAGAAAAACCAGGTGGTCATTTTGATTTTGCCACGCGGCACATAATAAGCATTTCCGACTTGGTTAGAGATTGGGATAACAAGAATCAAAGGAATCAACCAATAAAGCACTTCGACGGAAGGCAAATAGGAATCTCCAAAAAAGGCGGGAATAAAATAACTCCCAATGGCATAAAGACCAAAGAAAGAGGGGAAGGCAACTAAAGCATAAAGCTCTCCTACTTGTATGATTTTGTGCTCCACCTCTTTTTCGTTACCTTCGGCAATCAAAGCGCTGATTCGGGCTAATATAACGGGACTAATGGCGTTCACAAGTCCCGTCACCACCGAAATGATTTTGTAGGCTTCTTCATAATATCCTACTTCTTCGGTCGAAGAGAGATATGCAATCATTGTGTGATCTAGGATGGTGTATAAAGAAATCGCAATCGTTGGTAAGAAATAGCTGATGTTATGTTTTAAAGAACGAAAGATATGAATCTCTTTCCAAGATGGTCGTTCAATTTTTCGAAAGGCAAAAGCCCAAGAAAGAATGGCGATAAGAACGTTCGCAGAAACCGTAATGGCTATATAAAGCAAAAGATCATCCGGATTTTTGATCAGCACAAAATAAAGAACGGCTGTTACAGCCTTAACTCCGATCGTAATTAAAGAAATGGTTTTAAAATTCTCTAACCCTTGGAACAAGAAAGTGATGGTGAATAAAGTAGAAACAAGGGTAAGAGAGTAAAGCAAAAAGACGTTTTTATCGATAGAACTGCCAAATCCCCATAAATAGGCCATCAAAAAATAGAGAGGGAAGGCGAGAACGAACAAAAACAAACGAGAGAAGACGATATTCCAAAAAACAACGGAATATTCTTTCTTTGAGGAATGCAAACGCGAAACTTCTTTGGTCCCAAAGGTAAGAAAACCAAAGGCAATAATAAGGGTGAAATAAGCGGCAATTGAATTGGCGAATGAATTGGTTCCGATACCATTTGGTGTCAAAACCCGTGATAAATAAGGAGCGGTAATTAAAGGAATCAGATAGGTTAAAACCTGGACCACTAGGTTAAAGCCGTAATTCTTCTTAAAACTCGGGGATGGATTTGTTGTCGTATTTTGAATTGGTTCCATTCTTGTTTGTTTGTGTCGGGAGACTTTCAGGATAACGTTTTCTATCCTTTGGGTTATTTTGACACATTTATCTTCTTCTAGCAGGAAGTCTTTTGAAAAGAAGAGCTAGGGAACGTCAGGTTTTAAAATTGCGAGGTGCCTTCCTTTCCCCTATACTTGACCCGAGGAAATGCAAGATTTTATCGTCTGAAGTAAAATCATAGGTAAGCTTTTCAAAAGAAGGGCAATTCGTTTCATGGGTTTTGTTCTTTTGAGGAGCACGTAGAATTCCTTTTGTTATGAATCAAAAAGAAAGAAATGAGATTTTAAAACGATCTAAGAGCAAAAAAGCAATCTATATCGATTGTTTTGATACCTTAGTCCATCGAAAATATAGCCATCAATACGTTTTCTACCAATTGGCGCGTTTTTTAAAAACCAATTATCCTTTTCCTTTGTCTTTTTCTTCGCTTTATCTTGCTCTTTCGCAAAGTTTCTTTTCTCGGTGCGATCGTCCTTTTGAAGAGACGGCACAGGATGTTTATTGGCATTACCAAGAATATATTCCAGAGTCAGAAGAATCGTTTGTCGCTCGTTTGAAACAAACTTTTATCCAAGCAGAATGCAAGAATATTGAGATCGATCCCATTGCCGCAGAGGTAGAGAAGCAACTAAGGGAGACAGGAAAACAAGTCTTCTTGTTTAGTGATTATTATCTGGGGAAAGAATTCTTTCTTCTTTTGTTTGATGAGTGGTCTTTATCGTCTTG
>CADAUN010000226.1 GCA_902791085.1 uncultured Erysipelotrichaceae bacterium
GCATTTGCCTTGGGAGTTCCATCGCATTTTTGCGAATCACACCCAGTCGCGAGTTCTGATCTTCACTTTTTCGTTAACGGATCGCTCGAAAATTGGCTTAGCAGCCAATCGAGTTTTAAAAACCGACACCTTGGATCGTGTCTATATCAACACGATTTATCATCGCGGGGTTCGTTTGGTTGCTGGCAAAAACGATCAGCCAACGACAAAAATTAAACCAAATCTATATGATGCTCAATTTGTAAAGAATTCTTTAGAGCTTCTTTTGCTCCATTTAGCGGAAGAATGCGTCTCTCTTTCTTCTCCCTGTGGTATCAATGCGACCGCTCCGATGAGCCACTCTCGAGTGGTCATTGCTACATTGCAATACCTAAATTCCCATCTGCGCTCCAAAATTAATCTTACTGACCTCTCCGCCACTGTCGGTTATAGCGTCTCCTATATCGTTTCCTCTTTTAAACGGGAAATTGGCGATTCCGTCATTGACTACCTCATTAAAATGCGAATTCAAAAAGCCTGCGAAATCATTGCCACCAATAAAATCAGTTTTCAAGACGTCGCCGACAATTTGAATTATGAATCCCTGCAATATTTCTCCATGCAGTTTAAATCCGTCACCGGCCTAACGCCATCCCAATTCCGTAAATCCGTCATTGCGGACAGCGCCTATTTGGATATCGACTTTGAAGATGCCGGAAAAGTTAACGATCCTTTTACGGAAGTTGTTTCTTAAAATGCAATCGAATGAAATTTAATCTTCTTTACGCATTCCTTTACGATAAATTTCAGGATGATATTCCCGATTGATATAACGATCGAAGACATGATTCGCATATAGCATCCAAACGAGAATTAAGGGAAGAAGCAAGACCGATCCATAAAAGGCCAGCACTAACGCGGCAACGAGTAACAAAGGGATGAGTTGCAACGCCGCAACCACTGGAGCAAACGTAAGGAATGAGAGAAGCAAAGTGACTGGCAATGTTTTCAGCGTAAAAAGCAATGCATTTTCGAAACGCTGCAAAACAGACAAATCATAGTAAATACGGTTTAGCATCAGCCAAAAGAAAACAGGACACAATATAAAAATCAAAAGACCTTCAGCGATATATTGCAGGAGAGAATCATTCATTAATCGCAAAAAATAAGTGAGCAAACCAAGAATGAAAAAGAGCAAAGCAAAGGACAAGCCGTTACTTTTGATACCTTTCCGAAAATCGTCCCAAAAGAAAACGGGCAAGTCCCAAAGAACGCGTTTTAAAATCGCGGTAATTCCCGCCAATGCAATGCCAAAAAGCACGATTGCCACTACTTCGCTCCAGCCAAAAAGCAAATTCGTGCGAAAAAACACGGCAGCCTTCATCTCTTCATCTGGATTTGATAAAGCGGCAATTTGAGCATGGATCTGTAATTGACGAACCATCCAAAGAATGAGTGCCGGTAGCAAGGACACGAAAAGCAAAACGGCTAATTTGACGAGCAAAGAGAAATGCTCACGAAAGCATGATTGAAAAACTTCCTTCCGATTGGCAGGTAAATCCTCTTCCGTAAAATCCGTCGCGCGTGCTTTCGGTTTCATAAAGAAAACAATTCCTCCGTCACCAGAAAGTCCCCTTTCAGATCCTCTTTTTTCTCAGGGTCACTTAAATCGCCCAAATGTAAGGATTTGCGATTATAAAGGAGATAATAATCCTCTTCTTGTTCTGCTTCGCCATAGAGCAAGCCAGAAATCAAACTAGAATGCGTTTGGCAATCATGAATTTTAATCCCATAAGCATTATTGTCTTGCTCCAAAAATGAGGAGACCGCATAACGCGAACGGAAGATCTCTTGATAAGAAGTCGATATGGGCGCGTAGGTAAGGGCCAAAGAATCACCCGAAAGATAAGATAAAGGTAAAATCAAAATATCCGCGGTTTCATATCCATGAACCGACAGAATGGTAGAAAAAGACGGAACATCCAAGCGATAAGGCTTCACTTCCACCTTTTTTAAGTATGATGGCCGTTCTTGATTTAATTTTTCTTCCCCGGCAAAGGAATCGGAATAACTGCCAATAAAAATAGATACTTTCTCAGAATCTTTGATGTTGGTCCGGAAACTGAATGCCCAATTCCATAATGCCGTAACAACAATGATGCAGGTCAAATAAGCACATAAATGAGAAAGCAATTTCTTTCCAAAGGATTTCATGAAGCTTCCTCCACTTCGACGATTTTCCCATTGACAACACGGAATTCGACAACATGATTGAGCAACGGAGCGTCATCAAAGGACGTATCCCAATAAAGGACTTTTTCTTCCCCAGAAACGTCACGAATCCATAATTCTTTGAAGGTGATATATCG
>CADAUN010000227.1 GCA_902791085.1 uncultured Erysipelotrichaceae bacterium
GGTGTTTTTTCATCCATGAAAAGCATAAGCCGGCCAAAAATCCCCAAATCGCGCGCGGAAGAACGCTTACCCAAGGATAAATGAAGAAGGCATTGAAGCCGATCGGGTTGGCTAGTGCTTGGATCCAAGAAGTGAGTCCGAACGCAATCCCGTAAAACAAGCCACGTTTCCACCCTTTGCGATACGCCCCAACCAATACAGGCAAATGCATTAAGGTCAACGATACGCCTGGCGCAACGGTGATATAACCCGCAGAAGGAACAAAGGCCATCACGCAAAGAATGGCCAAAAGGAAGGCATCAAACGTCAAATCATGAACGCGACTTCCTTGCTTAGGCGTTTCCTTTCGTAACAAGGAAAAACAAAGTATCGCCCAGATGGTAAGAAGAATCCAAAAAGCAATCATTGAGATACTCATTTATGGTTCCTCTTAGCCATTTCTTTTAACCCAAAAAGCAACAAATTTGGATCATAGGTAAAAGAAGGCAATAGATCTTTGACATAAATCGCATTCCCGCCAGTCAAAATGCGACGCAAAGAAGTGCCAGCTTCCGCTTCAAAGGCGTTAGCAAACCCTTCTGATGCATAGACATTGGTATATAAAATACCCGCATTCATCGAATCGTTCGTGTTGGTTCCAATCACATGGCGAGGAAAAAGAAGACTCGCTAAAGGCAAGGCTGCCGTGTCGCGAGACAAACTTGCTGCCCCTTGCGCAAGACCTGGGGCAATCGCACAACCGGCAAAAGCTCCGTTTTGATCCACGTAGATATATTTATTGGCCGTTCCTAAATCGGCCAAAAAGAGACCATTTCCATAACGGGCTACGCCACCCACCGCATCTGCCACCAAATCGGCACCGACTTCGGCGGGATTGTCCGTATGAATCGCTAGCCCCGTCTTTAAACGAGGGCCAACCACTTTGGGTCGAACTGCGAAAACGTCAAGAATAATCTTTCGGAAGATCGGCGCTAACGGCGGTACAACCGAAGAGAGAATGGCATCGTCCACTTCTTTCGCATCGATGTGTTTACTTTGTAAGAAGAGTTCCACGACGCTCCGATACTCATCTTCGCTCCGTATAGGTTTCGTGGCGGCTTGGTAAACGAGAAATAGCTCGTCCCCCTTCCATAAGCCAAAATCGATCAGGGTATTCCCGATATCGACGGTAAGTAACATTAGGTCTGCCTCCGCTCCAGAGAAAGCCTTTTGCCTTCTTCCGGGCAAAGAGATTATACGCGCTTCAACTTAGAAACACCAAAGGAAGACGGATGGGAATCTTCGTTCCAACTTCTGGTGTAAAGCAAATGGCCTTCTGGATGGGAAGCGATGTCTTCCACCAAACTTTGCCAATAAGCGAGATTTGAACTGTTTTCTTTTTGCCAAGCATCAATCGTGGTTTGATAAGGCGACAAATCTAAGCTTTCTCCCGAGAAATAAGCGTATTGCACCGCCAAAAATGCCTCTTTCGCTTTTTGCTTTTCTTCTTCATCTTGTCCTTGGTAAAACCGTTCGAAAGCGCGCAAGGAATAGGCGTCGAAGTAAGAACGGCCGTAAGCATCAAAAGACGAGAGATTCGGATCGTTGCTCCCCTTCTCGCTTTCTTCCACCGGAACGGACTTCGCTTCGTAAGAAAGACCCGTGGAACAAACCTGAACCGAGCCATAACGACAAGGGTAAACTGACATCGCGCCGGTGTCGATTTCGTCTAATTTTTCTTCTTGCACGATGTGCTGGATATGAAGATGGCCTGCAAAATTCGTGATTTTCCCTGGAAAAGAAGCATAAATGGATTGGATTGCCTCTCGGTTAGGAATCACCATTCCTGTTGTGAATAAAGGATTATGGACCAACAAATTTTGATGACTAAAGGTTAATAAGGTGGCAGCGGGAGGCAAAGAAGCAACCGTATTCTCTAACCAAGATACGGTTTCTTTGCTCACATAATCTCCGCCAGGAGAAGAAGAATCTAAGAAAAGCAAATAAAGTTCTTTCCGCGGATGAAGCAAATAAGAAAAGGAATCGGGGGCAAAAGCAATCGCCCCCTCTGGGCCAAAACGATAATCGAGTTCCCGAAAAGAACGAGGAGAAAGAGAGTCCACTCTTTGAACGCCATCCAGCGTGAAACAAACGGAAGGATAGGCGCCTAAATCGTGATTGCCGGGAAGGACATCCACTTCAATCCCTTCTTCTTCAAGCTTGGCAAAATACCCTGCCAATGTGTGGTGGCTCTTTTCCGCGCCGTTCCACGAAAGGTCACCTGTCAAAATCAAAGCGTCAGGCTTTTGTTTTCTCACTTCTTCGAAAAAGGCATCTAAAAACGCTTTGGCATAGTCCGTGATTTTCCC
>CADAUN010000228.1 GCA_902791085.1 uncultured Erysipelotrichaceae bacterium
TGTAAATATCTTTATGAATTCCTCATCCGTAAGGCTTGGATCGTTAATTTCGTCGACAACATCAAGTAGTTTGTCATCGACAGGGACAATAAATCCTAACCCTAGGTTCAAGAAGCTGATCGTCGGATTGCAGAATAACTCGATCAGATCAGCTTGATACATCTCTGATGGCGTATTGAAATCCATGGAAAGACGTTGGTAATCCACGGCCCTGCCCATTCTTTTGAATCGCTCGAGTTTTCGGATCATCTGGGCTTTGTCGCTAGAGAATTTATCCAAATCCTTGCCGTAGAAGAACCTGAGATTGTTCTCGATGCAAACCTCAAGGAAGGCGGGATATAACATGGAAAGCGGAACGTTCGATCCATGCTGCTCATACACCTTCTTCATCGCCATGTAGATGGTTTTGCGGAATGACTCTAGGTCCGCTAGTTTCGTCATGTCCCTCGCCAAAATCGCGGCCGATTGCCTGGAATCGGAGAAAAGAAGAACTTTTCTTCCTCCGTTGGGAAGATAATGCGATGGGGTCTTAACCAGAGGCTGGGAGTTGAATTGCGCCTTCACGACGTTATAGAAGGGCATATTCCCCTTCACACGGAAATCCGATAAGCCGATGAAGCGGAAACGCTTCTCGCATCTCGGGCATTCATGAAATGCGATGACATGGTCCTCATCCTCTTCCGCATCGCTTACGAGGACTTTGAGAAAACTGCCTTGTTTTGGAGGCATAGAGTAGGCTTTTCCTGACTTCGGATCGAGATATTGGACGTGGGCATGTTTTTTCTTAGAAAAATCGAAGTTGTCAGGAAGTATGTAAAACGGTACTTCGACAAGTCCGTTTTCCATATCAATGCCGCGTTTCGGCCAATAATAGAAAGATTGCTGACCGAGACTTGTTTTCTGGGCATAACCTTTAATAAACAAAGCACCGCAGCGACGGTCATTCACAATTTCATAGACTTTGGAATGACAATAGGGGCACTGACCGACATCGCTTGTGAACAACGCGCCTAGACGCACATGATCGCCTTCGTGTGAATGCGGGCAATCCGGATTGATACAGGCGTAAATACCGTTCAAGCCGCGGAAAAAAGCGTGCATTCTGGCTGGGAAAAGAACATTACCGTTTGCATCTTTCGCCAACGGGGCTATGAGCAAGAGGTTTTCGAATGCCTTTTCCGCGATTTCGTTTTTGGTGCCCATGACTCGTCTCAGCAATTCGTCGTAGGGAACCGCTTCGCCGCGGCATGCATTGAACAGCCTGACAAACGGTTCGTATTTTGGCAGCGAGCTGAATAGCCACGACCTGGCTCCAGATTCGTCTCTCGGCGAATCTTCACCGTATATTTCTTTGGCAAAAACTGCGATGTTTTCGATTATTTCCGCTTCGGTAAGTTTCTCTTTGGATAGGCTTAATGCAGCCAGTTTTTCGAGATTAAGTGGGATTGTTTCGCTCTCCGACAAAGTTTCCTTTTCGCCAAATAGATAAACGAATTTCTTCCAATCGCTTCCGGATAAGCTTTGCGCGAAAAGATGAATTGAATCTTCGTCGTCTTTTGATTCGTTAGGCATGGAGGCGCTGGTCATTATGAATTGGACTCTATCATCAGTCAGGCCTAATCTCGAGAAGAGTCTTCTGATAAGCAAGGCCACTTCTCCACCGCTCGCCCCGGAATACATATGTGCTTCATCGATTATGACGAGAAGTTTGTTATCGGGAGAACAATCAAGCCAATCTTTGGTATCCGCCCAAATCTTGCCCTCCGCTTTTCTTATCAACATGTACTCGAGCATCGAATAGTTAGTGATCAAAATATCGGGAGGTGTTTGTTGCATCTCAAAGCGGAGCAATAACTCTGTGTCATTTGAATTGTCGTAATTGAATTTGACGCCTTCTTCGAGTGCTTCGACGAAGGCCTGCATGTTCTTCGCAGGGTATTTGTGGATTTTTTTCAATCCGGCGATGTCGTACTCCTTTTGCTTTTTTGCCTCAGGGTCCAAATCTGGAGAAACCAAGAAGGAATCGCTATAAGATGAGGCGATTTCGAGGTTGGAGGACTTTGTCATCTTCGGCCCCGGGTAAGGAGTCCTACCCGTATACATGCCAAACTGCGGCCTTCTTCCGCTAGTCATCTTAGAAAATGTCTCGACAAAAAGACCATCCTCGTCGCCAATCATTCCGCGAAGCCTGGCAATCTGATCCGAGACCAAGGCGTTCATCGGATAGACAATCAACGTTCTCACACCACGCGCGTTCCAACTGGCTGGTCTGTTTTTTGCTTCGTCGAACAGTTTATACAGGATCGGCCACATAAAGCATTCGGTCTT
>CADAUN010000229.1 GCA_902791085.1 uncultured Erysipelotrichaceae bacterium
GCCGAAGCCGAAGCCCGTGGGCAGGCCAAAATACATCCCAGGCCCGAACCACCCGTGGAGGAGGTACGTTATAAAAGCCAAGAAAGGGTAGAAACAAATCACTGGATAATGACATTAACAAGTGGGTGAAAAGTTTTTTGCGCGAACGTTCATGATATCGACGTTTCGTCGCGTAGATGCTGTATTGGCGCGGATTTTAAAAGCCGATCCGCTAAAAAGGCAGTCGCTAAACCAGTGGCTAACGAAATCAAAGAAATAAAGGGGAAATAATAAAATACTGCCCAAGTTTCTGTCATCCATGCAGCAACAAGCAATTGTCCGATGCCATGAGCATATGCGCCAAGCAAAGAAACGCCGTATACCGTTAAAAACCGAAGGCAATATTTCGCGCTGAGCATAGCGACAAAAGAAAGAATCGCCCCACCAAGCGACAAATAAAATGGCAATTGAAAGATGCTGCCACGAATTAAAGCCACCAAAAATACTCGCAGCAAAGAAATTAACAACGCATCATAAAAAGGGAATGTATATAAAAGGATAAGGACAACGAGGTTAGCTAGACCCGGTTTCACTCCAGGAACCCAATTGGGAATAAAGGATTCGACGTAGCCCAATAAAATCGCCAAAGCTAACATCACGGCAAGAAAAGCAATCCGATGAACGTTAAATTTTTTCGACTTCATATTGGTACCACCGATATATCATCATTGGATAAAGTTCCAATCGTAATGGTAACGTGATTGGGCACGCATAAAATTTCTTGCATGGAAGTCGCGATAGCCCCCATTCGTACGCATTCTTGGCCGTAACAATTGGAAGACTTCACTCTGACTTGATGATTTTCTCTAGCAATTACCATCTCTACGTTTTCCTCTTTCAAAGAAACTACAAATTCTTGGTCTTCGCCCGATAACAAAATAGGATCAATGACCGATTTTCCTTCGTGTTGCACGAAAGCATACAACTCCCCTTCTGCTTTTCTCGGCCAAAAATAATAAGCGAGCAAGCCACAGGAAAGCGATACCAAAACGATACCGGTGAGAAAATCACCGAGATGCTTTTTTAGGCATTCTTTTGCCTTCATGCACTCGCCCTTTCCAATTGATTGGTCATACCCAATTTGGAATTAAAGTCAACAATGGATGTGCCATCCCAAATGAGATAGCCAAAATCATAAGTTTTTGATAACTGTTTTGCAGCATCAGGCCCGCCAAGGAAAAGCACCGTCGAAAGAACGTCAGCTAAAGCGGGATCCTTCGTTTTGACGGTCACCGTATCATAATGAGCTTCCGCATCTCCATTTTTTGGATTGACAATGTGCGTATAAGTTTTTCCGCCATAGATGCGATATTGTTCTGAAATCCCTGATGTTCCCACTCCTTCATATTTCGCGGGGTAAGTAATGGAAAGTTTGGGATCACCATAACTAGGACGTTGCAAACTCACCGTGTAAGCTTCATTTTTCCGTGTTACGCCTAGTAACAAAGAAGAGGTGCCAGCGTTTACAAGATAGGCTTGTAGTCCTTGCTCTTCAAAATATTCTTTTGCTTTTCGTAAAGCAAAACCTTTGGCAAAGGCTCCGACATCAATCACACCTTTTCCGTGTCTCGTCACAGTATCGCCATCAAAGGTGAGATAGGTAGAATTCATATCATTTAACAAAGGCAACAACGTGTCTTCGCTTGGTGGCACATCGATTTGTTCTTCTTCGTTTTCGGGGCTCACAAAGCGTTTCCATTGGCTCGTCACCGCCCCAATAAAGGGGTTGAAATAGGAATAGGTGACGCCGTTTTCTTCGTAAGACGTGGCTTGTTGCATTTCTAAACCGAATTCCAAAACTTCTTTTAACTTTGGATCGATGGTGATTTTTCTCCCTTCGTTCGCGGCTAAATTGATGGTGTATAGATTATTAATCGTTTTCCCATCGATACTGCGCGGATTAAAAGCATCGGTTAAGGCGTCATAAGTAGCAAGCAAAGAAAAGAGACCGTTCATTTGATCGACACTGGCACCCGTAATCCAACTTTGGACGCTTGTGCCGAATAAGGGAGATTTTTCTAGCTTTAAAGTATCGCCAGGAATCACCGAAGAACGGCTTTGTTCTCGACACGCGGTGAGTAACCCAACACATAATCCAATAAGTAATTTTCTTTTTTTCATCCCCAAGATTATAAAGGAATGGAACAAAGAATGTCATCGATAAGAAAAAGTGCCTCTTTTGCAGGGGCACTTTGAAAGGAAGAAAGAAAAGCTTATTTGCTTAAGATCTCGCCATAAAGACCGGCAAGACGGATATATTGGGAAGTGAA
>CADAUN010000230.1 GCA_902791085.1 uncultured Erysipelotrichaceae bacterium
CTTTAATCAGTTTTTTGAGATGGGATCTACAATCATCAATTCTTTATTCTTAATGCAATTAAACCATAATTTATTACTGATTAAAATAGTTTTAAAAATGGCTTATATCATCGTCGGGGCGCTTGCGACGATCATCGACTTCAAGGAGCCAATGGACGCCAGCGCAAAGTACGCCGAAAAGAAAAAGGGGACAACCTTGGCTAGGCTTCCCTGTTTTTGTGCCTTGAAATGGAACTTGATGCCGAGCTTCGAAGAGATCTCGGAAGCAATGCCCCCCCACGTCAAAGGTGTAACCGAACACGCAACGATCGACATAGACGCGGTTCGTATGTTGTTAGGAATGGTGGTCCATATAGGGTTTGAACCTATGACCTAGCGATTATAAGTCGCTCGCTCTAACCACTGCGCTAATGGACCAGGAAGAGCCGCTTTAGACGACTCACTTATTATAGAAGAACGCAAAGAAGGTCTCAATTCTTCTCATTTAAAAGAACTTCTAATTCGTTGACCAATTCTTCCATGCGTCTAGGGCAAGCGTAGAACGTTTCTTTCTTGGTGAAATCAACGCCCGCTTTCTTCACTTCTTCCACGGGATAATCCGATCCACCCATTTTGAGCAAGGAAATATGATTTTCAAATGCATTCTTTTGCCCTTCTTTTACACGTTGATAAAGCAACATCGAAGCCGTGAAAGAGGTGGCATATTGATAAACGTAGAACGGCGTATAGAAGAGATGCGGAATATAGGCCCACACCAATTCCTTGACATATTCTTCCGTAATGTCAATGCCATAATATTGTTGATAGAGTTTCACCATTTCTTGCGATAAGACCTGGTAATTGATGGGTTCATCCCGTTCGGCTTTCAAAGCAATATCGTATTCGTAATGAGCAAATAAGGTTTGACGATAGAAGGTGGCTACAATTTCATCAATGGCTTTCTGCAACAATGCAATTTTGTCTTCGCGGCTTAAATCATCGCGTTTTAACAAATAATCCAATAGATTGTGTTCATTGAAAGTAGAAGCAATCTCCGCCACAAAGATCGAATAATTTTGTTTGTTAATCGGCTGATTTTCTTCGGCATATAACGTGTGAATCGAATGGCCGGATTCATGAGCTAAAGTGAAAACGTCTTCCAAGGTGCCTTCGAAATTCAACAAGATATAAGGGTGAATATTCGCGCCACCAGTAGAGAAAGCGCCAGACCGTTTCCCAGCATGGGGTAAAACGTCCACATATCCATCTTTCGTGACTTCGCGCGCTTTTTCTTGGTAATCGGCTGGGAAATTCTTTATGGAAGCGAAGAATAATTCCTTGGCTTCTTCATAAGAATATTTCTTATTGGATTTTGCCAATTGCAAGAAGCGATCATAAGAACGGTGCTTGCTTAACCCCAGCGCTTTACGCCGCAATTCATAATATTTCTTCAATGCTGCGTTTTCCGTGCTGGCAACTTCGATTAAATGATGGAACACCGTTAAGGGGATGTTGTTGCCATAGAGGTGTTCTTCCAAGATCGATTCATAGCCACGGTTTTTCATTTCGGCGACTTCGGCACGAAGAACCGTGTTATAAATTTCGCCATAGACATTCTTGTGTTCATCAAACCACGAATAAAGGCATTCGAAAACTTTTTGCCGATCTTCCGCGGTTGGAACTTCAGGAATTAAATGCGTCCAGTTAGAAAGATTGACTTCTACTTCTTTCCCATTTGATAACGTGGTTTTCTTAGGTTGATAATCCGCGACGGAAAGCGCGCTATAAAGTTCTGATCCTTCGCCGCTTAATCCGTTATAAGCGGAAAGCAATTTCTCTTCAGCGGCAGAACGAATGTGTTTTTGCTCACGGAACAATTTATCGAAAGAGAAATCATATTCTGCTTTTTCTTCCGGATGGCGTGACAAGAATTCGTTCACTTTCGTTTGGCCAAGCGCCAAGATTTCTGGATCGATATAAGAAGCGTTAGCCGCATAATTTTCATAGGCGGAAGAAACACGGGCAAGACGTTCGGAACGTTTCACGTCGCGTTTGTCTAAGCTCGAATCACAAGAAGCGTAGAGATAAAGCCGTTCCAATAAAGCACTCACTTCGTGATCGGTGTGAAGATATTCAATAAAGCTATCTTCTTGAGCCAGCTTTCCTTGGAAAGTAGCGATTTTTGGCACAAAAACATCCTTAAACGTGTTTAAGTCCTTTTCAAACGCGGCTTCGTCAGGATAAATCGGCCGCAAATCCCAATTTAAATTCATATTCATTTTTCCTTTCATTTTTTCTTTTTCTATTCAGATAGAGCATTTTTTGTT
>CADAUN010000231.1 GCA_902791085.1 uncultured Erysipelotrichaceae bacterium
GTGTGATGAGACATCCAAGTTTGCGCCACAGTCAACTAAGGCAAAGGGTTGACCGTCAAAAGAGAGAAGCAAGGCGCCTAACGCAGGGATTTTTAATTTTCCTAAAAGTCCTAAGCGAAAAATCGATCCCACCATTAAACCACCGGTAGAACCAGCAGAAATCAAAGCAAAAGCTTCTTTATCTTCCTTTAAATAGGAAAGCGATAAAGCCAAAGAGGAATGGTTCTTAGAGTCTAACAGAAGCTTTGGATTTTCTTTCATTCCAAAGGCAATATCCGTCTCCAAAATCTTGATCCTAGAGACATCAATGCCCACAGCCATAACGGCTTTTGACAAAGTATCTTTTGGACCGACAAGAATGATTTGCAAGTCCGGATGGTGTTTGGCAATTAAAGCTCCGCCATAAGCCAATTCATACGCGTCGCAATCGGCTCCTAATGTGTCAACGATAATCTTTTTCATTGATAGACTCCTATCCAATAGGAATAATGGGCTTGTCCGCCTGGAACGAAACCTATTTCTAGCGAAGGATAGCGTTCCATGAATGACTCTTTTAAGGCATTTTGATCCTCTTTTGTAACCCCTTCGCCAGTAAAAACAACGACAACTTCATTATCTTCCAAATGAGGAATTCGCTCAAACAAAGCCAAAGCAACTTGATTTAAGTCTTCCCCAGAAACCCAAATTTGCTTGTCTTGTCCACCGACAAAGTCACCTTGAGAATAATGGAGCCCGTTTTTAGAAGCTTCTGCCACAAAGTAAGAGGAGACTTTCTTTATTTCTGCTTCCATGGTCTCCGCTAAGGATTGTTCTTCTAACCCCGAAGTCATTGCCAAAGCGAAATAGCCTTGTTGCATGGAATAAGAAGGAAGCAAACAAATTTGTCGATGAGTCTCTAATTTCGCTGCTTGGCTTGCGACCAAAGCAATATTACCGTCATTTGGCAACACCAAAATCGTATCCGCGTTGATTTCTTCGAAGGCATCTAAAAAAGACCGAGTGGACAAGGAAATGGATTCTCCTCCGTCTAATACCAAAGAAGAGCCGAGCTCCGTGAACAAGGAACGAAGCCCTTGTCCTTCGGCAACAGAAAGAATGCCAAAAGATTTCCGTTTTTGTTGTTTTTTCGTTTGCTTTATTTTCGCCTCATGCGCCTGCAGAGTCATATTGTCCATTTTAAAAGAAACAAATTCACCAAATCGTTGTGCGTAGGTGATGACTTCTCCTGGATGATGCGTATGAATATGAACTTTAACTAACGTTCCGTTTTGATAGCAAACCAAAGAATTTCCGTGTTGACTTAGCCAAGAAATAAAATCGGGCAAAGAGAAAGAAGTAATATCGATTTTCTGAGATAACAACTGTAAAAAGAATTCCAAACAATATCCATAATCTAAGGAAGAGTTCTCGTTAAAATTAGCGAAAGGAAAGGATGAGTCATTTGCCATTTTGATTGACGAAATTTCAATCGACGGGTCAAGCGCGTTGCCGTTCAACCGTTTTGCCATGCCTTCAAAAATCGTCAATAATCCTTGACCACCAGAATCGATAACACCGGCTTCTTTTAAGACGTCTAACAAATTTGGCGTGTTCTCTAACGAAAGATGAGAAGCCTTTACCAAGACGGTAAAGAATTGTCCTAACGTTGTTTCTTGCGTCAAAGAAGACAACGTTTGGTCAATGCCTTCTCGTTCGACGGTAAGAATCGTGCCTTCCACTGGCTTCAAAGCGCCTCGATAAGAGGTTTCATATCCTTGTTTCAAAGCCGTCGCAAACTCCAAAACAGAAGCCGTTTCTTTTCCTTTTAAAGAAGTTGCAATGCCTTGAAAATAGAGCGATAGCAAAACACCGGAATTTCCATGGGCGCCAAATAACGCGCCTTCCGCAAAAGACGAGGCGACATCACTCAAAGAAGGAGATGACTTCATTGTCGCTATCCCATTCTGCATGGTGAATAACATATTGGTTCCGGTATCGCCATCGGGGACGGGAAAAACATTCAACGCATTGATGTATTTCTCTTGCGTTTGTAAGGCAGCAAAGCCTGCTCGCAATAAGTCAGAATAGAGAGAACCATCAATCGTTTTTAAGGAAGAAAAATCCATAACGTTTTTTATTTTAATGGATATCCACTTGTCAATCCATTGTCTTTCTTTAATTAGGTAGACAACCATGAAAAAATAAATCAAAATTGTCTTATGACAGATAATTCGATTCTTGAGCCGTTAAAACAATATCCTGAATATGAATCCAAGATAGAAACGACGGCAAATCAATACTTCAACGAGCTTCTTGAAAAGT
>CADAUN010000232.1 GCA_902791085.1 uncultured Erysipelotrichaceae bacterium
ATTTAAGCTCTTTTGCGCATCTTCCCGCCGATATTTCCTTGTATGCATCAACAAAACCGAACTTTGGGTTAAGGATCCGCCGGTTTTATGAAAAGAAGCGGCCGAGAAATCCGCCCCGGCATCCATCGCGGATAACGGATGAATTTTATCTGAGAAATAATAATGAGCGCCATGGGCCTCATCCACCAATACAGCCATGTGATGAGCATGCGCTTCTTCGACAATTTCTTTCAAAGGACCCACTGAGCCAAAATAGGTAGGGTTAATGACAAATACAGCTTTTGCAGAGGGATTTTTGCGGATGACTTTCTTCCAATCCTCTAACGATGGTTGATTGGCGATTTCTAAGTCATTGTCAATTTCTGGCATGACATAAACCGGCACCGCACCAGAAAGAATCAAAGCGTTGATGACCGATTTATGGCAATTGCGGGGCAAAATGATTTTCTCTCCAGCTTTAACGGTGGTTAAAATCATCGCAATGATGCCTGAAGAGGTGCCATTGATTAAGAAAAACGCTTCATCAGCATGGCATGTCTTGGCCATCAAACGTTCGCTTTCTAACAAAACGCCGGTCGGTTTCGCCAAATTGTCTAAGCCAATCGGCGCGTTGATATCGCACCGATAAGCTTCCTTTCCCAATAATTCGGTAGCAGCATTTTCGATGTTGCCCATATGATGCCCCGGTACATCAAAAGGGGCGATGTCTTCTGAAACATATTCGCGAATGGCATCAATAAAAGGAGTCTTGGAATCTTTCATGTCGTGAATCATCTTACACGCGTCCGCGTTGAAAGAATAGAAGAAAAATAAAAGTTCTTTTCTGCTTGCTCTTTCTCTTCTCAAAATAAATGGTCAAGTAGGGATGAAATCGTGTTTTCTTCGCCGGCATGGCGGGAGAAATCAATCCCATGAGAAGACCATTCATGAAGAGAGCGAAAAGTTTTATTCAATGCCTTAAAAGAATCAAAAAGACACAAAACCTATCCTTTCGTCGATTTCGTAACGGCATAATCCCAGTTTGACAACGAATTCATAAAGGCATGATTTCCTTTTTTGTTAACGATCGCGGCGATGTGGTTATTTGCCTCTTGTATCCGCCCGATAAAATTGCTCTCGATACGCTTCAAGATGGCTTATAATAAGTTTGTTATATGACTCGTTCATATTAAACATTTGCAATGCGCCTAATTGCCTTAAAAGGCGAAGCAAACTTTTTTGGTTTCTTTTTAGCCGTTTGCATTTCATCATCCTTTCTATCATTTGTAGGAGGTTTTAAAAAATGAAGAAAAGCCGTTATTAATCTTCTCCCTCGCATCGTTTCTCGCGTTGATTTCTTGTGCTGGTCAAAATCTTTCTAGCACAACGCAAACATCAAAGGAACGTTCTTCTACCACTTCGCAACACTCCTCAGAGGTTGCCCCGTCTTCTGATTCTAATTCTTCCGAGGGAACTTCCGTTTCTTCAATCTCCAGCAATACGATTGACGACAGTTCTTCTTCCGTTGAACCAGTTAAGACAACCTATGAAATGGTCACCGATGCCAAAGACATAAAAGTTGGAAACACTTTAATCTTTGCTGGCAAATTCAACGATGTTTACTATCCTATGATAGCCACGGTGAAGAGCCAATATTATATCAGTGCCATGACGGTAGCGCCCGTGATGGACGAAGGGCGTTTGGTCGAAGGCGACTATAGCACCTGGGAAGTTGCCAAAGACGACGGCCATTTCACCTTCCGCGATCTTTCTTCTACACAGGCCGGATATTTGAATAGCACCGTAAGCGGAACCCATTACAATGCGAATTTCGCTTCGACAGTAGAGGATGGTTCTAAATGGGACATTACATTGAATCCCAACACTCACGCCGCGAGTTTAAAATCTCTAAAAAACGTCTACCTTGATTTCTCGGTTTATAATAACGACGTTAAGAACAACGAATTCTGTGGCAGTTCTTCCGCGCCTAACGATGTTTACCTTTTCCAATTGATGCGCGAACACATTTCTGCTACCGACATCACGATTCAAGCACCAAAAAATACCATCAAAGTCAAAGAAAAATTGACTTTAAGCGCATTTACCACTCCTGAAGATTGTGACGATGAGATTGTTTGGTCTTCTTCTAACGAAAACATCGCCTCAGTCGATCAAAATGGCGTGATCGAAGGAAAGGCGATTGGACAGCTTACCATCAAAGCTCAAGCAGGCAATGTGGAAAAAACAGTAGACATTAAAGTGGAAGCAGGTGAAACCGCAGCAACCGCTTTAACGCTTTCTGCCCCAGAAGAC
>CADAUN010000233.1 GCA_902791085.1 uncultured Erysipelotrichaceae bacterium
GGAATTGACGGAAGAGGAAAGGGCGACATTGGGCTTCGACATATTGTAGAGGCCAAAGGCGGACGTGGAATCAAAAACACAAACTTTCTTGCAAGTCTCATTCATTTTCTTTTAAAACCGACAATATCCCCGTTCTTTTTTGTCTTTTTTGTGTTTTCTTTTAAGGATTGGGTTAAAATGAAGCCAATATTAGGAGTTCTTTTATGAAAAATAGAAAGAAGCAATCCATTCTAACCATCTCTTGCCCCATTTTGACCCTTATTGTTATCGGCATTGGTGTTTTATTAGCCTACCTACAAAAACACCTAAGCGCCCTATTCTCATCCGAGGTGATGAAGTCGTTAGGAAATACCTTGTCCTTTCAAGAAAAAGGAACAATGCCTCTTATCGGCGCGATTGTTTTTTATGCCCTGATGGTGTTTGGAGTCGTATCTTTGATTCTAGCGATCGTGAAAAAGAAGGGTGGCTATATTTTGCCCATTTCGGCTTGGGTAGCTGCCTTTATGGTTTTGTTATTTTCCTCAGACTACATCACGGGTGAGCATAATTTTAAGACGATTGACCTCGTTTTTGCCATTGTCCTTGCTATTGTTTCTTTCATCGACGCCTTGCTTCCCTTCTTTTACGTCTCCAAGGAAGAAGAAGTTCAAACGATTGCTTCATCTAAATCCGTAGACGCGTCTTCAAAACCGCAAGAAAAAGTAGAAAACAAAGAAGATTCGGTAAAAGAAAAAGAGGTTGAAACGTCTAAAGAAGAACAAGAAAAGCCAATCGTCGAAGAAAAGCAAAATGAACAACCAGTTCCAGAAAAAACGGTAGAACAGCCCATTCAAAAAGCTCCTAAAAATGCGAAAAAGAAACCGATTCAAAACGAAGAGAAACAAAAGGTTCCTGACGAAGCGGAGAAAAAAGAAGAAGCAAAAGAAACCACCGTTTTAGAAACTCCTGCCCCGATAGCGCAAAATGCTCCCGTAAAAGAGGAAGGAGAAAAAGAAACGGCCCCCGTTACGAAAGACGCCGAAATCGTAACTACTCCGGCTACTTCGTCTGAAACAAATTCTCGTATTACGGGAAAATATGAAGTTTATCCGGAAGCAGGTTTCTTCAAATATCGCTTAAAGGCCAATAATGGTGAAATCTTGATTGTCTCTAATGGCTATAAAACGAGAGACGGCGCTAAAAAAGGCATTGAAACGTTGCAAAAGAACATCGCTAACGGTGTTACCAAAATTACCACCGACAAGAAGGGCTATGCCCAATTCCGTATCTTCACAGGCAACGATTCTCGTTTAATTGTGTCAGGCGAGATTTATCCCAATGCGGTCGGCGCCCAAAACGCATTGAATTCCGTTCAAAAATTCTATCGTACCGACAAGGTAATTGATTTAGATGAAATCCCTGAAACAGAAATCCGGGAATGGCGTGTTACTTTGCCCGATGTGGAAGTCAGTGAAAAAGGGAAATTTGAAGTGTTTGTTGATCCAGAAACCAGCAAATTCCGTGGGAGATTGCTCGCCAATAACGGACAAGTGCTTTTTGTGACCAGCACCTACGCCTCAAAAAACGGCGTCATTTCGGCTTTTGAAAAAATTCAAAAGAAATTAGCAACCAATGATTTAACCGTCACTTGTGACAAACAAGGCCGTTACCAATTCATGATTTACGCAGACAATGGCTCGGTCATGGTGATGGGGGAAACATATCCTAGCCGCGAACGGGCGATTTCTGCTGCCACTTCTGCCAAACGTTTTGCTGCCAAAGCAACAATTCTTGGAATGAAATAATCTTATATGGCAGGTGATGGCTATCTTCACCTGCCTTTTTCTATCTTCAAAAAAAGATGAGATAACGTCTTTTTGCTATAATAAGGAAGTGAATTTTGACTATCTTCGTTATGCGATTGAAATCGCGGATTGTTCTTCCTTAAACCAAGCGGCTGAACGTTTGGGTTTATCGCAACCAAACCTTTCGCGTGCGATGAAAAAGTTGCAAGAGGAAACTGGGATCACCATTTTCGAACGCACCACCAAAGGTCTCGTCTTGACGCCAGAAGGCGAAGAATTCTTATTCCATGCGCGAAAGATACTTACGGAATGTCATGAAATTGAAGCCTTGCCGGCAAAGAAAGCGAACTCTGTTTTTTCCGTTGCTGCCCCTTATTCTCCCTATTTGAATGCCGCCCTGTCTTTGTGGCTTCGTTCTATGCCAGTGCATCAACGTTCTGTTTTTTCTTATGTCCCTACTGGAATGCTAGGTGCATTGCCTTTGCGAGAGCAAGTTGGCATTCTT
>CADAUN010000234.1:0-2285 GCA_902791085.1 uncultured Erysipelotrichaceae bacterium
CATTTGCCATCTTTGATGGCGCAAAGCGAAGCGCCTGAACCAAGGTGACAAGTGATGATACGTTTAGAGGCATCGCCATCAGCATAATCGTGAATGGTTTTATCGGCCAAATAATGGTGAGAGGTGCCATGGGCGCCGTAACGACGGCAATCATATTTTTCCGTCATTTCATAAGGAATTGGGAATAAATAATCCTCTTCTTGCATCGTTTGGTGATAGGCCGTGTCAAAGACAGCGATGGTGACGGCATTTGGCAAGGCGTCATGGAACGCATGGAACCCGACTAAGTGTGCCGGAGCATGCAAAGGATCAAGGGGGATTAAGGATTTGATTTTTTCTTCGGTATCCGCGTTAAAATAAGCGGATTTAGCGAAGTATTTTCCACCTTGAACCACACGGTGGCCAACGGCTTTAATTTCGTCAAAATCTTCGACAATATGGAATTTCTTTAACGCATCGAGAATGAGCTTGACTCCGACGGCATGATTTTCGATTGCTAAATAATCATCGTGACGTTGCCCGTCAAATTTAATGTTGAAGTGGGCATCTTCATGCCCGATTCGCTCTACGAGACCGGAGCAAATGACTTTTTCCACGGGCATTTCATAAAGCTTGTACTTAATGGAAGACGAACCGGCATTGACTGCCATGCATTTTGCCATAATAAAAACCTCTTTTGATAACGTCATGATTGTAGACTGCTTCCGTGATTTAGGCAAAGAAATAAACAATAATAATCGCTTTTGCACGCCTGCGCGTCACGCTTATAATAGAAACAGACAAAAGCGGGTGGTGTTATGGCATATGGTATTCTCTACGACTATCTCATGGGTCAATCCAATGAGGCCTATCGTTATTTTGGAGCGCATTTTGGAAGCACGAAAGACCAGGAAGGAAAAACGCATTATGGCGTCACATTTCGCCTTTATGCTCCTTTGGCGTCAGAAGTTTCCGTCATCGGCTCCTGGAATGGGTGGAATCCCGAAGTCAATCCGCTAGAAAAAGTAGACTCTTCTGGTGTTTGGGAGACCTTCGTTGAGGGACTACACAATTACGATTCTTACAAATTTCATTTCCGCAATGCCCGTGGCGAATTCGTTGATCACGCCGATCCTTTCGCCTTTTATTCCGAATTGCGTCCGGGCACTTGTTCCCGCTTGTTTGACATCGAGAATTTTATTTGGCATGACGAAGAATTTTTATCCAAGCGTGACCGCAATTTCGACAAAGCGATGTCGATTTATGAGATTCATTTGGGTTCTTGGCGCGGTCTAAAAGATGGCCGCTTCCCATCTTACGAAGAAGTGGCGGACGATTTAATTCCTTATTTGAAAGAACAAGGTTTCACCCACGTCGAAATCATGCCGATTACGCAATATCCTTTTGATGGCTCTTGGGGGTACCAGGCAACGGGTTTTTATTCGGTGGATTCTCGTTATGGCAACCCATTTCAGCTCATGAGTTTTGTCGATCGCCTTCATCAAGCGGGCTTTGGCGTCATTTTGGATTTTGCTCCAGTTCATTTTGCTAACGATCCTTGGGCTTTACGCGAATTTGATGGCACTTGCTTATATGAATACGCCGACCCTCACCATACGTTTAGCCCATGGGGCTCGTGCTATTTCGATTTAGGAAAAGATCCCGTCCGTTCTTTCTTAATCAGCGCGATGGATTATTTTGTGACCTATTTCCATTTCGATGGCATCCGTGTCGATGCGGTATCCAATATCGTTTATTGGGAAGGCGATAAATCACAAGGGGAAAACTTAGGCGCGACGGAATTCATTAAACGCTTGAATGGCAAATTGCACGATGCACACCCTTATTTGATGATGATCGCCGAAGATTCTACGGATTTCCAAGGCGTGACTAAGCCTTTGGAATACGGCGGATTGGGTTTTGATTATAAATGGGACTTAGGTTGGATGAACGATACCTTAAAATATTATTCGCTCGACCCGATTTATAAAAAATACGAACATCATAAAATCACTTTCTCGATGGCCTATTTTTATAGCGAAAACTTCTTGCTTCCTTTAAGCCATGATGAAGTGACGCACGGCAAAGGAACGATCATTCAAAAATTATGGGGCGATTACGATACGAAATTCGCCTTATTGCGGAATCTCTTCACTTATCAATTCGCCCATCCGGGTAAAAAATTAAATTTCATGGGAAACGAACTTGGATCTTTTGACGAATGGAATGAATATCGTTCCTTGCCATGGAATCTTTTGTCTTATCCAAAACACGATTCCGTGAAACGTCTTGTGCGAGATTTAAAT
>CADAUN010000234.1:2297-4548 GCA_902791085.1 uncultured Erysipelotrichaceae bacterium
AAAAAGAGGAATACAACCCCGCGAATTATCAATGGACATTAGTCGACAATGCCGATCAATCGGTGTTTGCCTTTGAACGGATGGTGGGGGAGAGCGACTTGCTTTTCGTCTTTAACATGACGCCGAATTATTACGAATCCTACGATGTAGGCGTCTATCATGAAGGGGAGTGGCGAGAGCTTTTCAATTCGGATAAAGATGTTTATGGTGGCTGGAACCAATACAATGGTTTGCCATGCTTTACTTCGCCTTTTGCTCCAGAAGGAAGACCCTTTCACGTGACCATCAAATTAGGTTCGTTTGCCGCTTTGATTCTAAAACGCGTGATTAAAGAGCCGAAAAACTCTATAATCGAAGCGCCGCGACAGGAGAAAAAAACAAAAACGTCGGGTCGTAAATCACCGAAACGCAAATCTTCTGTTCGCAAAAGAAAGGCCAAGTAAATTCTCCATGTTTGAAAACAAAGAAGCATTAAAGAAAGAATTTGAAAAACGATTGATTGAACGTTATGGACGTTCTGTTCCCGATAGTCACATCACGGAACGATATGAAGTCTTGGGCGAAATGATACGCGATTATGCTGGTATTGGCTGGCGCAATTGTCGCGATGATGTCATCACCGGAAAGAAGCAATGTATTTACTTCTCCATGGAATTCTTGATCGGCCGCTTGATGAAAAGCAATTTGGAAAATCTCGGGGTACGCGATTTGGTGAAAGACGGATTGGCCGATTATGGCATCCGTTTGGAAGATTTGGAAGAACAAGAGCCAGACGCTGGACTCGGAAATGGCGGCCTAGGTCGTTTGGCGGCGTGCTTTTTGGATAGCGCCGCGTCGCTTGGCTTGCCAATGCACGGCAATACCATCCGTTATGAATATGGTTTCTTCCGCCAGAAATTTGTGAATGGTCGTCAAATGGAATTGCCGGATGAATGGCTTTCCAATGGTTTTGTTTTTGAAGTGCGGAAGCCAAAACACGCCGTTGAAGTCGAATTTGGCGGCAATGCCGAAACCTATCTTAAACCCAACGGGGAATATGCGCTTCGCACCGTGAACGCCACTCATGTTCGCGCCGTTCCTTATGATGTTTCTATCCCTGGATATCGAAACGGGGTGGCAAACACGTTACGGCTTTGGAGTGCCGAGCCAAGCGAAGAAAATCTGCCGACGGACGTTTCTTTTAACGATTATTTGTCGACTTTAAAAGAGCTTTCCTTCGGTCTCTATCCGGATGATTCCACCGAACACGGCCGTTTGTTACGGCTCCGGCAACAATATTTCTTAGTTTCGGCTGGTTTGCAATCCGTTCTGCGGGCAGAAGCCAGACGTTATGGCGATTTGACGCAATTGAAAGATCACTATGTCTTCCAATTAAACGACACGCATCCGATTTTGGCCATCCCCGAAATGATGCGCCTATTGATGGATGTTTATGGCATGGGATGGGACGAAGCTTGGGATCAAGTGCGTCATTGCTTTGCTTATACAAACCACACCATTATGCCTGAAGCGCTTGAACGCTGGCCGGTAACTTATGTGCAAAAAACGTTGCCACGGATTTACATGATCATTGAAGAAATCAACCGCCGTTTCTTAGCTGAATTGGCAGAAGAGCAGGTAGAACCGAGCAAAATCCAGGCGATGCAAATTATTAAAGACGGTCAGATTTTAATGACCAATATGGCCATTCATGCCGTCTTTAGCGTCAATGGGGTGGCCAAAATCCACACCGAAATCTTGGAACATTACACGTTCAAAGAATTCTATGAGCTTTATCCTGAGAAATTCTCAAATAAGACAAACGGCGTCACCCATCGTCGCTGGCTCATGTATGCCAATCCGCGCTTAACGCATTTCATCAGTGAGAAAATCGGAGAGGATTGGAAAATTCATCCGGACGAATTAGAAAAATTCAAGGCGTTCGATTCCGATCCCGCCACGCAAAAAGCCGTGATGGACATCAAAGCCAAAAACAAAGCGGATTTCGCGGACTATCTCGAAGAGCATTATGGTGTGTTGTTGCCAAAGGATGCCATCGTGGATGTCCAAATCAAACGATTGCATGCCTACAAACGTCAATTGCTTAATTTGTTCCATATCATGGCGCAATATCAAAAATTAAAGGCCGATCCAGCGCATTTCTCGATGCACCCGCATCTTTATGTGTTTGGAGCGAAAGCCGCGCCAAGTTATGAATATGCGAAACGCATCATCGAACTCATTTTAGCAGTGCAAGATGTCATCAATAATG
>CADAUN010000235.1 GCA_902791085.1 uncultured Erysipelotrichaceae bacterium
GCCGAAGCCGAAGCCCGTGGGCAGGCCAAAATACATCCCAGGCCCGAACCACCCGTGGAGGAGGTACGTTATAAAAGCCAAGAAAGGGTAGAAACAAATTACGTCATAATGACATCGAAAACGAAGGCGGTGTCACCTTTTCCTTCAAAAAGTGGTTCTTTTGAACGTTTTTTACTCCTTTCACTAAGTGAAACCGTTTGATTTTTCGCTTTCCTTTTGGATGAATTTTGCTATAGTTGTCGCGAAATGAAACGCGACATTCTGCGGCATTTATGGTGGATGACGTTCCTTCTCTCTTCTTGCTTTGGAGAGGCGTTTTCTTCCTCTTTTCACCAATCGCAAAACGATGTCACTTCTTCTGCGTCTAATTCTGTCTCGTCGTTAAGTGAAGTTTCGCATTCGTCCGACCATAATAACGAAGACGTCTCTTCTTCTGCCGCTCCGGTCCGTAAGAGACGCTTGCGGCTTTCTTATACCACCGACACTTATTACCAATACGATACGTTGTCATTAAACAATCTCGTTGTCTATGGCGACACTTTAGAAGACGATACGCTTATAACGAGCGAAATCATCACAAAATACGCCGCCGTCTTTACCGATACGAACGAACTTATCACCGCGCCTTATTGGTTAAAACAAGCAGGAGAAAGGTCGATTCGTATCTCTGCCCAGAATTATTCTCCTGCCACCCTTGTTCTTCACATTTTGCCACCAGACGAATTTGAGCAAGAAATCATTTTGACGCCACCAAAGCAAACCACTTATACCCTTTATGACACCATGGACTTCTCTGGATTGTCCGTTTCTCTTCATACGAAAAGAACCACGAAAAAAGAAGATTCTGAAGTGAAACGTATTCTGAGTTCTGAAGAATATTCGTTAACCATGGGAGGCAAAAATGTCGCCACCCCGTTTATTTTAAATGAGGCAGGAAAATATTCGTTTCTTGTCACATATCATGGATTTGAGGCGACTTTTACCAAGGATTTTACGATTTTAGTCACAAAACCAAATCCTTCTTCTCCCTTCACTTATCGGTTCGATAATTTAAATTACACAGAAGATACGAGCAAGATAAGTGTCACTTTTACGAACGAAAAAACAAAGTTAGAAGCCGGCGACAAAGGTTATTATTCTCCGGATGAATTAACTTTAGGTGCGACCATCGCGGATTATGCGTCTGGCACACAATCGCGGCACTTAACTCCGGCAAAAGGCAAGGTTCCATTGTTAGTTGTTCCAGTGGTTTTGCCAGGGGACGAAGCCAACGCGACCGATACGAATTGGAATCTCATTCAACGCAGTTTCTTTGGAGATGACGACGATGTATATTACGAATCGTTACGTTCGTATTATTACAAATCTTCTTTTGGACAACTTCTTTTCGAAGGAATAACCACTGATTACTTCTATCCAGGAAAAGACGCCAGCCTTGGCTTGGAGTCTTCTTACAACAATGGCCCTAAAGCAGACGTGGTTCGTTCCATCGCCAAAGCCATTCCAGATTGGTTAAAGCAAACTTATCCTGCGATTTCTTTAGATGATTATGATGCGGATGACGACGGTTACATCGATACGGTGTGGATGGTCTATCTTCATGCCGCTAACCATAGCAAAGGCTTTTGGGCCTATACCAGCTGGGGAGGAAGCGAAACGGGGAGCAAAACTTCTCCCACCGTATCCACCTTTGGCTGGATGAGCTATGACTTCTGCCGCGGATTAGGAATTTCTTCTTTGGATAAAGATGGCGACGCTCATACGGCGATTCATGAAACTGGCCACATGTTAGGTCTTTCGGACTATTACGCAACAACTACCGATGGTGACACCTCTTATAACGCGGTAGGAACTTACGACATGATGTCCGCTAATTTCTTAGATCACAACCCTTACTCCAAATTGTTGCTTGGCTGGGTGAAACCATATCTCGTTTATGGAACCTGTTCTATCGAATTACCAAGTTCGCAATGCCAAGATGCCGTCATTGTGATTCCTTATGATGGCAAAACCTATCAAAAAGACGAGGAAGGACACATTCTCTTCAATCCGTTTGATGAATATCTTATTCTGGATCTCTATACGCCGAAAAATTTAAATCACAATAACTATTCCCCTTATGCCGCCTCTTATATCAATGCGGCAGGCGGAAGGCTTTATCATGTGGATAGTCGCTTATTCCGTTATGGAGGAGAAAAGAAAACGTTGTTGTTTAACGATTATTACAATACAGAGAAATTTTATCGATTGCTTGATGATCCGGATGAGATTTTGCAACGAA
>CADAUN010000236.1 GCA_902791085.1 uncultured Erysipelotrichaceae bacterium
AATTTGACCCGTTGGTTTTATTATGCCAAACGGGCCAATACCCAAATCAAAGCCATTGATCACGTGTTGATGAAATCGGCGAATGACGGTGTCTTGGTGCATGGCGAAACGGCCAGACATTATATCGTTGACAAAGCAGAAACTTATGACGCCGTTTTGCCTGGTGAAAGCTACGAAGAATTGACCTCCATCCAAGGCGACGATGCGGTTGTCGGTTGCTTTAATTACCAAGGCAAAACCGCCTTGTATGTCGTCAATTACAATCGCAAAGAGAAAGCTGACGTAACCCTTCGTTTCAATCAGGAGAACTATCGTTACACCGTAACGCAGCGCGGCGAATCTACCGATGTGGTTGGGAATTGCATTCCACTTCGTCTCGATGCTGGGGAGGGAGCGCTCATCGTGCTCCATTAATATGGAATCGTATGACATTGTCGTTTTAGCAGGTCAATCTAACGCGGAAGGAAGGGGCTTAGGCCAAGGAAAGTATCCTTTTGAGGCCAACCCCCGCATCATGGAATATATTGACCCCTATCCTTTTAGGATGGAGAAGAATGCCGAAGGAGAGGATTGGCTCGTGATGCATGAGCCTCCTCGCTTCGTCTTAAAAGAAAACGCGGAAGAAAAAAATCAAAAAGGAGAAGCGTTGGCTTCTTTGATCCCGACTTTCGCTTCTTGCTATCTCCAAAAAGTGTTGGCACCGAATCGGAAGTTATTGATTGTCAAAGCGGCAGTCGATGGGACTGGTTTTTATTGGCGAGATCAATGGGGCAAAGGCGAACGGTTGACTAACCGTCTACTTCAAGTGACGGAAGAAGCGTTGCATTTAGGTACTTCTTCGCGTTTGGTTGCAGTGCTTTGGCATCAAGGGGAGCACGAGGTTTTTGAACGACCTTGGTTAAAAGACGAGGAAAGAAAAGCGTTTTATCATTGTTGCTTTTTGGAACTCATTGAAGAATTCCGTTCCCGTTTTGGAAATATCCCATGGATTGCTGGCGAAGGAACCAAACGTTGGGAAAAAGATTATCCTCACGAATCTAAAGCGGTTTGGGATGCGGCAAAAGAAGTGATAAAGGAAGTTAGAAACGCCGCTTTCGTTTCTAGTGATGGCCTTCTTTCTAACGAAGAAGAAATTCATAATGGGGATCTTCTTCATTTCTCGCGCAGAAGCCAAGAAATCCTTGGAGAACGATATTTCGCTTCCTTAGAATTATTGCTGACGAATCAAAAATAGAGGTGGCAATATGGAAGGCGAATGGATTTGGTTGAAACAAGAACAAGAAGAGGATACCTATGGCGAATTCGTATTGGATTACGACGCCTTGGGAACGGAAGAAGTCTATTTAGACGTTTCTGCCGATTCTGATTATGCCCTTTATTGCGATGAACAATTGATTTATGGCGGCCAATATGCCGACTTCCCTTGGTACAAGATTAGTGACCGCCTTCCCTTGCCCAACCAAAAAGGACATCACGTCTTACGTCTCATTGGATACCATGGGGGCGACCTTTCTTTTACCCATTATTTGAATCATGCTGCCGTTCGTTTTGCTTTATGGGAAGGGAACCACCTATTGCTTACTTCTTCTCCTAAGATTCTTTCTCGGATTGCCCCTTATTTTGTTTCGGGGGCAAAGAAGAAAATCACTTGGCAACTCGGTTATTCTTTCACTTTGGATCCAACCGAAAAAGGTGGCTCTTTCTTTCCTTCTCGTTTGGTAGAGGGAATGCCTAAGGAGACGACGCTTCGTCCCATCGAACGGCTCGAATATCAATCTCTTAAAAAAGGCATCTCTCTTGGCAATCACGTATACGATTTTCAAGAAGAAATGGTCGGTTATCCTGTGATCAAAGCCACGATTCCGTTAGGAAAAGAGGTTGTTGTTTCCTTTGGTGAATGGCTTAACGAAGAAAGAAAACCACAACGGCACATCGGAGAAAGAGATTTCTCTTTTGTCCTTAAAGGTTCAGGAAAAGAAGAGACTTATCTGCACCCCATCCGGAAACTGGGGCTCCGTTATTTGTCTTTTGAAGGAGAAATCGATGTGAAGGAAGTTTCTTTGCTTCCGGTTCTTTATCCTTCGAAAGAAAAAAAGGTTGTCTTGGATTCCCCCTTGCATCAAAAAATTTATGATGTGGCATTGCATACGCTTCGCTTAAATATGATGGAGCATTATTTCGATTGCCCTTGGCGTGAGCAATCTTTTTATGGGCTCGATTCTCGTTTCTCGATGCGTTATGGCTATGCCGCGTTAGAAGGAAGCGTTTATCAACGTGAAGC
>CADAUN010000237.1 GCA_902791085.1 uncultured Erysipelotrichaceae bacterium
CTTTCTGTCATGCGTTCCATGAATTCTTCGGCATGGATGTCCCATTGATCTTGGCTTCCTGGCGTGGTGTGAATCATCGCTTTGCCAATTCTTCCATCCGCGCAGCCAATTCCGATGTTCTTATTCGATCCACCAAATCCGCCCATGGTGTGGCCTTTAAAATGAGTCAGAACGAGTAAGGAATCATAATCGAGCAATCCTTTGCCGACAGACATTTCCGTGAACCATTTGCCTCCTTTGACAGGGAGCATAACGGTTCCTTTTTCGTCCATGATGTCAACAGGGGCAAACGTCCAGCCATTAACCAACAAAGTTTTCCGGTGTTGTTCGGTGGTGTAACGATCCCCGTCGTAATAGGTGTTTGTTTCAACGATGTGAGCATTAGGAAGATCTTTTTGCACCAATTCTTTTACCCACGAACGAGGAATGATATTAGGACCATGTTGTTCGCCAGTATGTAATTTGATGGCGATATTGCCTCGCAATTCACCATTCACCTTTTGATAAAGTTTACGAAGCCCTTCGCTAGAAAGATCGCGTGTGAAATAAACAACGGATTCATTGCCATGTCGTTCTTCATAAGGGATGTAGTGGTCACCATTCTTACCAGCGATTGGTTTCTTTATTTCCATTTTTCGTTTCCTTCTTTTGTTTTACAAAAAGAGATTACGTCTAAATGGTTTATTTTTAAAGCGTGAACCAAAGCCCAAGGAAGGAAACTAGTGTGGTGGGAATCGAAATGATGGCGCCATATCCGATAAAGCGAAGAAAAGAATAAGAGACTTTCTTCTCTTTTAGTATCGACATCCACATCATGCCTGCCAAAGCGCCGACTGGAGAAAAGACGGCAGCAGTATTAGAGGAAATAATGGTGCTATAAATGGCTGCTTGATTCGCTTGTCCTTCTTGCAAAACAGAGGAGAAAAGAACGGACATTGGAATGTTGTTCATGAGATTGGCGCTGAAGAAAGAGGCAGTGCCATAAGCAAGAAGCGGAGAAGAGAAGGAAGATAAATACGTAGCGAGATGTTTTGTGATTCCGCTTGCATCGAAAGCCAGGACAAAGGCAAACATGGACAACAAGAAAGGAATCAGGGAGTATGGAAGTCTTTTGAGAGAATTGAATAAAGGTTTCTTGCTTTTCTTGGCAAAGACAAGATTGCCTAGAACCAACAATAGAAGAAGTAGGGCGGCCGATAAGGAGACCAGCCACATCGGGAATTTAATCCAAGAAGAAATGGCCATCAATACAATGCACAAAAGTAAGATAGAGAAAGAGGATATAAAAAGGAAACGGTCTTTTATAAGCATTGGCTCATTGTCATTTTGAAAATGTGTTTTTAATTTCTTATGAAATAGCAGCAACAGCAAGAGAAAAGAAGTTACGGCACCAAAAAGAGTCGGCAATGCCATGACCTTAAGATAGGAAAGGAAATCAATGTCGGCGGCGCTGGCAAGATAAATGTTTGTGGGATTGCCGATGATAAGCAGCATAGAATCGGTATTGGCAGCAACAAATTCCGCGACCAAATAAGGAATCGGATCGATATTAGAACGTTTAGCAAAGGCAATTAAGAACGGCGTTAAAGTGATAATGACAATATCATTAGAAGTAAAAATCGTGAGAATTCCCGCAAGCAAAGTGAAAAGGAAAAACAGCAAATAGGGGTTACCTTTGGCAAGTTTGGTAGCTCGATAGGCAAGCCATTCAAAAAATCCAGATTCATCCAAAATGGTGGAAAGAAAGGTCATCGAGAAGAAAAGGACAAGGATTTCTAAGGGATTCATTGCCGTAGGGGCAGTTAATCCTTGAAGGAAGGAAGTGAAATCAAGGCTTCTTGTCGTAAGCAAAACAACAGCACCAAGCAAAGGAGGAATCCAAAAAGTATCGAAAGAAAAGTGACCGATGGTAATTTTTGGCCATAGGAAGAGCAGCAAGATCATTCCTAACACCGCGAAGATAAAGCAAACCATCAACAATGTCATACGGGCATAAAGTCTAGCACAAGCAAGATGCGGTGATGAGCAAGAATGAAGGTTGCCAATCTAAAAATGTTCCAAAAGTCTTTCACCTGGCGCACTAGTGCCTAAGCAATATCTATTGCTAAAAATTTTCGAAAAGTGTTACAAAATACAATTTTCGATTTCGAAAAATGTGAAAAAATGGCTCTGTTTTACATGTCTACTGATAAGTTACTTGTCCCCGAAGACCCCGAATGCCATTTCCCATATGCTTCCTTGACGTCGAAGGGCATTGCTTTCG
>CADAUN010000238.1 GCA_902791085.1 uncultured Erysipelotrichaceae bacterium
TAAGTAGCCAAATTTACGACTTTTCTCGCAGATACAAAAAAAATTCCTCACACAAATATCATGTGAGGAACTCTTCTTTATATCGAGACCTAATTATTTCTTAATAAAGTCTTGTACCTTATCGTTTGGAACCATCTGCTCGTCAAAATAGTAAGCGCCAGTCTTAGGAGACTTCACCATCTTGATCACCTTCGCATAAGTTCTGCCTTCCTTATTAGCTCCGTGCAATGTTGCAACTACTTTCTTTGCCATATCTCAATTATTTAATTTCCTTGTGAACTGTTACTCTTTTCAGAATAGGATTGTATTTCTTCAATTCCAATCTTTCAGTGGTATTTTTTCTATTCTTTGTTGTAATGTAACGAGAAGTACCCGGCATACCACTATCCTTCATTTCGGTACATTCAAGAATGACTTGCACTCTATTTCCTTTTACTTTCTTAGCCATTGTCTATCTCTCCTATTAACCAATAACTTTGATATCTTTCCAATCACAATATCCCTTTTCAACAGCTTCGTTCAAGGCTGCGTCAAGGCCCTTCTTATTAATAATGCGTAAGCCGTTAGCACTAACGTTAAGGCTAATCCAGCATCCTTGCTCTACATAGTAGAACTTCTTTGTAAACAAGTTCACATCAAAGACTCTTTTCGTTCTTCTTCTTGAATGCGAAACATTGTTGCCTCTCATGGCTTTCTTTCCAGTAATTTGACAAATCTTCGACATCGTTATCTAATTTTATTGTTTTCTTTTTCAGATTCCTCCCAAAACGGAGTGCAAAATAAATACTTTTCCACGAACAAACCAAGAAAAAATAAAAATAATTCTATTTTTCTACATCTTTTTCCTCTTTTTGGAACAAATCCAGTAATAACCTCATTGCTTTTTCGGTTGCATAGAGTGCATTCAGCTCTCTTCCCTGGTTGCCTTCCAACTTCTCCGTTTTCATTTTTTCTCCATGCGCCGCTGCAATCCAGATCGTGCCTACGGGTTTCTCGGGAGTGCCTCCAGAAGGACCTGCAATGCCGGTGGTAGCGATGGCGCAATCGGTTCCAAAGTTATGCATCGCACCTTTCACCATCTCGATGACCGT
This sequence comes from uncultured Erysipelotrichaceae bacterium, assembly GCA_902791085.1. Lineage (GTDB taxonomy): Bacteria > Bacillota_I > Bacilli_A > RFN20 > CAG-826 > UBA4951. Next base: position 1,092 of record CADAUN010000238.1, read on the forward strand.
TTCCTCGCTCACAGCTCCCTTGGTTTCGAGTGTCTCATGTTGCACACCTAAGATGCGCTCTTTCAATTCATTGGAATAGGCAACCACACCTCCCATAAAAAAGCTGGAACATCCTGGTATTGCTGTAATGGCTGCCGCCAAAAGTCCTCCCGTACAACTCTCAGCAGTTGATAGCGTGAGGTGATTCTCCCAAAACAAATCGTTTATTTCCTTACTTTCTACCTTACTCTTTAGTGACATCTTTTCTTCTTTATATGGTTACCCTCGAATAGGCGGGTAAGTCGATACTACAAAAATCGTGATCTAAATATTTGAAATAACCTGTCGTTGCTATCATCGCTGCATTGTCGGTCGTAAACCGAAACTTCGGTATGAAAATCTTCCATCCGAAGCGTTCCGCATGTTCCTTGAACGAGTTACGCAACCCGTTATTGGCTGAAACGCCTCCGGCCAAGGCTACTTGCTTGATGTGAGTGTCCTTTGCAACCTTCCGTAACTTATCCATCAGAATCTCGACCACCGTCCGCTCCAGTGAAGCAGCCAAATCGTTCTTATGATGCTCGATAAAGTCGGGATCTTCCTGAATCCAGTCGCGCAACGAATAGAGGAACGAAGTCTTCAGTCCGCTGAAACTGACATTATATCCTTCGATGTGTGGTTTATTGAAGGTAAATGCATGCGGATTACCTTGGCGCGCAAGTTTATCAATGATCGGTCCTCCAGGATATCCTAATCCCATCACCTTCGAACATTTATCTATCGCCTCACCGGCTGCATCGTCGATGGTTTGTCCCAACACCTCCATGTCATTATAAGCTTTTACCTTGATAATCTGCGAATTACCTCCCGATACCAGCAGACAAAGGAAAGGATAGTCGGGTTGATCGCTGTCATCATCTGGTTCACGTACGAAGTTTGCAATGACATGTGCCTGCAAATGGTTTACGTCAATCAGCGGAATGCCCAATGAACGGGCAAATCCTTTGGCAAACGATACACCAACCAACAGCGATCCCATCAGGCCGGGACCTCTGGTGAAGGCTACCGCACTCAGCTGATTCTTATCTACACCAGCCTGTCGCAACGCTTCGGAAACGACTGGGACGATGTCAAGATGTACGAGCGCTGGGACAGCGGCCGCCACATCTACACCCAGTACTGGCCCTCCGGTG
>CADAUN010000239.1 GCA_902791085.1 uncultured Erysipelotrichaceae bacterium
GGGAACGTCAATATAGGATCTGTTGTCGATGCTCACGTTCATTTTTCGGATCTAACTTTTGTAGGACAGGGTTCCGAAGAAAATTACAATGTCATTGGCTTTGATGCCAAAAACGACGACGACCAAGGTAGGATTCGCTGGGATGGACGAAACAAAGAACATCTTTCGGTGACTTTAACGGGAAAGGCAGGACCGATGAGTTACATCTCTTCTTTGACCTTTCAGTTTGTCGTTCCTTTGTCCATTCAAAACGCCTTAGATGCCCAATATATTGCCTTAGATACCACGAGTGGCGATAACTACATCAAGGAAGCTGCAGCGATTTCTTATTTGCCTGCTGACAGCAACGACGAATCTTCCTTTTCCATTACGTTCGGTTTTGTCTGGGGAGAATATTATAAAGGAGTGAATCCTTCTCTTTATTATGACGACATCTCGAAAGGAGGCAATATTCCAGACGATGAGATGATCGCCCAAATGCGACAATTCCGAAAGGTGATGTATTATGATGATCCCTCTTTGGCCGATGAAGGAGCATTGTTGAGTGGAAAGAATCTTCCTTCATTGCAATTTTCTTTGAATTTGGTTGCAACGACACATTGAAGTAGAGAACCTATGAAAAAAATAGAGAAAGAAATCTTACTTAGTGTGATTGGCTTTAGCTCTCTTTTGGGCGTTGGCTTTGCGAGTTGGGCGGTTCCTTCTTCGCTTGGTGCTAGTGTAGAAGGAAATATCGGCGCGGATGCGTCTGTTACGCAAGACGATGCGCGCTTAGAAATCCATTCAATGACGATGACAGAAGTGGGAAGTTATGGTTTTATTCAAGATGATGTTTTTGTCCCAACAGGTAAGCTTGCCATCTCTTTTGTGGCTTCTGGCATTCGTTTTGCAAAGGCGATCTTATCGGTCACTATAACTCCATCGCCTGTTACCGACTACGTCACCATAGGCTCTTCCGTTTCTTATTGCATCGGAGACTCGAATCCCCAACAAAGTGGTACCTTAACAAACAACACTTTCACCTCGGCACCGTTCCTCGTTCCCGGGGAGAGTTTTCATTTTGACGTCATTTATTCTTTGTCTACATACGATTCCTCGTCTAAAAACGGCAATAGCGAAGCCATTGGTGATGCTTTAAAAGGGATTACTTTTGACCTCAACGGAAGGATAAGTAAAGCATCATGAAGTCGATGAAAAAGCACTTTCTTTCTTTGCTGACTTTATTTTTACCTCTTTTTTTCGTTGGTTTTGGAAGTTGGAGCATTGAAACAAGAGAAGCGACAACGAACAAAGAAATGAAAGTTTCCTCTTCAACAAGAGCGCCTGTTGCCTATATTGGTAACACCTATTTTGCCACTCTAGACAAGGCGTTAGAATGGGCGAGCGGGAACGATACAGCAGATAAAATCTATGTGATTCCCGGAACCAATCCTTCGATTACGAAAAATGCAACCGTTAAAAAAGGGGATGAATTACTCTTACCAACATCTGGTACCACAACCATAGTACGAAAAGAAGCGGAAAATGATGATTTTTCAGATACCAGCGATGCTTCGATAAAAACATATCGAAAAAACCAAATTTCCCTTGCAAAAGGCATTGTTTTGACACTTGAAGGGGTATTAGAAATCGGCGGGTCTATTGGCGTCTCCACAAGTCGCAGTCATCAGAGACCAACCGGTCACACTGGCGGAGATTATTGCGAGATTCTTATGGCAGAGAATTCCCGGATTGATTGCGTTGGGGACGGTGCGAAGATCGACTGCGGTGGTTATATCAAAGAAGATACAAACGGTAATGGAAGTTCCGTCAATATCAAGGAGAAGGGCCAACTTTATCTTCCCATGGTGGTTTATGATTATGGCGGGGGAGGCGATGTCTCGGGCAAGACAGGTAAAAATCTTTTTCCCTTTTGTGTCTACGATTTCCCAAATATTCGGCCTCAAATCAATTGTTATTCTAGCGCAATCGTGGAATGTTACATGGATATGTATGCTGGAAGCGGACACAATATTGTGGAATTTAATCTAGTGAATTCCACGGGTGCTTTATTTAATTTGCAAGAAGGATCTTTTGTTAGTTTAAAATACAATCCTAAGGATCCTAAATACACGCGATATGCGGATCAGGAGCAAGGAGCGACAAACATTACATTTCATGGAAATGTGAATGCAGATGCGCTGACCTTCACAGTAGCTGGCTATAGCATCGAAACGGCAAAAATGATGTTCCCATATTCTTATAAATTCAATGTCG
>CADAUN010000240.1 GCA_902791085.1 uncultured Erysipelotrichaceae bacterium
ATGAAGACGTTTGCGTTAGAAGTTAGGTCAGATTCGAATTCGCTTCTTGTCGCTTCGAAAGTGCGACAAGCGCTTACAAAGCAAGGCTTAAAGGAAGATTCATCTCATCCAGAAGAAGTGATTGTCATTGGAGGGGACGGAACTTTTCTTCGTGCCGTCCATCGTTATATGGATAACTTAAGCCAAACTTCTTTTATTGGTATCCACACGGGAACATTAGGGTTTTACATGGATTATCAAGAACACGAAGTGAATGAATTTCTAACGGACATCGTCTTTGGGGATTTGCCACTTGAGGCTTATCCCATCATGGAAGCAGAAGTAGATAACAAAATCATTCATGCGGTGAACGAAATTCGTGTTGAGAATCCCTTAAGAACGCAAAACATTGGCATTTATTTGAATGATGGTCTCTTTGAACGCTTTCGTGGCAGCGGCATTTGCGTTTGTTCCCAACTCGGAAGCAGCGCGTTTAACCGTTCTTTGGGCGGGGCGGTATTGCAAAAAGGGCTACCTTTGTTTGAAATTACCGAAATGGCAGGCATCCACCATAGCGAATATCATTCTTTAGGCGCTCCTTTTGTGGTATCAGATGAGACGGAAATATGCCTGTCCTCAGATGATTTTCGTGGGGCAATTTTAGGATTTGATTCGGATGTTTTGTCATTGGATTCTACTCGCACGATCAAAATTCGAAAAGCAAAAGGCAAAGAACTTCGTATCTTACGAGGAAAGAAAATTACCTATTTTGAACGACTGGAACGATTGTTTTAACCACAATCGTTGTTTCGCGTCGGGAACAAGCCCTTTTTTAATGAATATAACGGTTTGGCTTTTGAAGGCTTTCTTTTTCGGAAACCAATAAGGAGAGAAGGATACCTAAGGCAAGAAGAGAGACCAAAGAAATCAAAACTATAATCCAATTGAAGGAAAAGGGAGAAACGGTAAGGAAGAAATAATTCCACACGAATTGCTTTAAGCCTTGAATGATGTAGTAATAAGGCAAAATCGCAACCAATCCACAAAGAAGGGATAAGGATCTCCTTCGACATAGCTATTTTTTAGAAATGACAATCGTATAGCTTAAAGAAGTGTAAGTGATGTTTTCAGATACAAAGGCATTTAAGATGCATTTCTTTCATTATAGAAACAAAAGGACTGCCGTCTGTTTTGATAGACAGCAATCCTTGAATCGACTAACATGCTAGACAATCAAAGTACAACATATAGGGATCACCTCACATAAGCGCTTTTGTAAGACGAGGAAATTATTCTAGCTCCAACGATCCTAACGTCATGAATTGTTGACTCTTTCTTTCGAAGAGCATGATGGAAGAACCAGATAGATGGATTTCTACTGCTTCATCTAGAGCAAAAGAAGAAGCACCAAAAATCACGCCGGTTAGAAGATACCCATTCACATTCACGCGGATGGTGGTCTCCATGCCAGTAGGCATCGCGGAATAAATCTTTCCTTTGATGGATTTGGTCCCATCCTCGCCTTCATGGATTTGCATGGCTTCGGGACGAATTCCTAATACGAAATCATGCTCATCTGGGGTGTATTCTTCTTCGACGGCATCTTCGTCCACTTTGTTGATATGGTAATGGAAGAGGGCGTCTTTGTTGCTTTTCTCCACAAAGCCTCGCGTAGAAGCATCATTGGCTTTTGCTTTTTGTCTCGTCTCTTCTTTTTGCCTTTCTTCGCTTTGCCAAGCGGCGCAAGAGAAGGGAGAAGCGGGGTGAAAACGGAATTTCACGCCATTTAATCCGGTGAAGGAGAAACTGCCATCGGCTTCTTGGCTTCCTCTGACTTCTACGAAGTTAATCGAAGGATTGCCGACAAAGTCTGCCACAAACATGTTGTGCGGGGTTTTATAGACTTGTAATGGCGGCTCATATTGTTGCAATACGCCGTTATTAATCAAGCAAATCCGTGTGGCTAAGGTCATTGCTTCTAATTGATCGTGAGTCACGTAAACGAAGGTGGCACCCAAATCGCGGTGAAGACGTTGCAATTCAGCACGCATTTCGAGCCGTAATTTTGCGTCTAAGTTGGATAAAGGCTCATCCATGAATAGAACTGCTGGCTTCGGAGCCAAAGTACGGGCAATGGCTACCCGCTGTTGTTGTCCGCCAGACAATTCAGAGGGATAGCGATCCATGAATTCACCAATTTTGACCACGCGAGAAGAACGGCGCACGGCCAAATCGATTTCTTCGGAGGTCAAATGACGTTTTTTCATCACGA
>CADAUN010000241.1 GCA_902791085.1 uncultured Erysipelotrichaceae bacterium
AAGGAGAGCCCCCCTCTCCTTTTTCTTTATCAACGTATCTTTCTTTGCCTATGTTATGAAACGATATTTTTGTCAAAGCTCTTGTGTACATAAAAAGAATTGAACAATAGAAAGACAAAAACATATCTTTAAGACCGGTGTATCGTTGTATTGCAATCGGTCACCAAATCAAATAACGTTACTTCATAGGAATTCGAAACAATTACAATATTTTTAACGGTTCTTCTTTGTTTTTAAAGACGTTATGTTTTTCCCATGCCAGCAATTGGATTTTCCGTTCTACTCCTGCGGCATAGCCACCAATCTTTCCGTTCTTTTCAATCACCCTGTGGCAAGGAACGATCAATAAAATAGGGTTCTTAGAGATAGCCATTCCTACGGCACGAGGCGAAGTCTTCTTTTTCTGCTCTAGATCAATTTGTTTAGCAATTTCTCTATAGGATGTGGTTGTTCCATAAGGGACAGTAAGCAATTGATGCCACACTTTTTGCTGAAATGCAGTTCCTTTGAAATGCAAAGAAGGTAAGAAGCCTGGTATATCCCCCGTGAAATAGAAATCAAGCCACTTTTTTGTTAAGCGAATCACGTCATTCTCTTCTTCTTTGACTTCTGCTGTCATTTTTAGAACATTGTTACTTTGATCGTTAAAATACAACTCGCATAGCCCCTTTTCATCCGCGACAAGCACGAATGTCCCTAAAGGAGAAGCATAAAAAGAACGATATAACATCATCTTTTTCTCTCCTTTTTATTCGCAGGATCGTGCAATGAAGGAATCGCGCCACCGGCAACTTCCCAAAGGTATAGACTAGCCACGCTTCCATAAGGATGATAACGTTTTCGACAACGTTCGAAGAAGGCGGACGATATCTTTCGTTTGTGATACACCATCCTTAAACCGCGAAGAATCGCAAGATCATCCGCGCTAAAAACGTCTTGCCGTTGTAAACAAAATAACAAAATCATCTCCGCCGTCCATTGTCCTACCCCAGAAAGTGAGCATAGTTCTTTGACTACTTCTTCGTCGGACAAGAAAGGTAACTGATTCAAAGGAAAAGAGCCATCCTTTACGCGTTTCGCAAAAGCAAGCACATATTCGCATTTCCGGGATGACAATCCGAAAGAACGAAGTTTCACACTTCCAGCATTCAAAACGGTTTCGGCATTTATGTTCCCTAGTCCTTCATTCATTCGTTTCCAAATGGTATTAAGAGCTTTAGAAGAAATTTGTTGCCCTACCATCTGATGAATGACGGCGGTGAACAAATCGGGATCCACTTCACGAAACACGTGGCCAATCTGATGAATCACTTCACCTAAAATAGGATCGTTCGTTGCTAAACTTTGAATGGCTTCTTCGCCATATGAAAAATAGGAATTCATTGCTTTTATCATAACAAAAAATGGTCGGGATTCCCCAGCCATTTTCATGTTTTTTAGATTAAAGATTATCTACGTTCGTATAAACGTTTTGAACGTCTTCGCATTCGTCGAGATCTGCCAACATGTCTTTGACTTTTTGTAGATCATCGCCTTCCAAAGAAATTGGCTCATTGGCAAGCATCGTCGATTCAGCGGCATCAAAATCCGTCACGCCGAGGCCTTTCAAAATCTCTTTGGCCTTTTCTAAATCATTCGGCGCTAACTGAACTTCGATTTCGCCATCGGTCAAATCCACAGAGCTCACATCGACATCGCCTAAAATCAAATTCTCTTCGACTTTATCGCGCAACGCTTGATCGCCTTTGAAATCTAAGATGCCTTTATAAGAGAAGTTATAAGCAACGCTTCCCATCTTTCCACCTTTACGGGTCACAATGGTACGAACGTTAACCAAAGCGCGATTCACGTTATCCGTTAAAGTATCGACAATGATATAGCTTCCGCCGGGTCCAAAGAATTCATAACGGCCGGCGATATAGGCTGTTGCATCTCCGCCTTTGGCTTTTTCAATCGCACGATCAATGACGTCTTTTGGACAAGTTTTACGATATTTTTCAATCGCACTCCGCAAGGCCAAGTTGGCTTCAGGGTCTGGAACGCCGCTTTTTGCAGCGGCATAAATCTCCTTCGAAGCGCGCATGTAAATGGCGCTCTTGGCTTTTGCAGTAGCCGCCATAGCGGCAGCTCTGACTTCAAAGTGTCTTCCCATAATCCAACTACTCCTTTACGCGTGTGTTATTTTATCACTCGCATGGTAAGCGGTGTAGTGCTTTCTTGAACGTTTGCAAAGGAAAGT
>CADAUN010000242.1:0-1008 GCA_902791085.1 uncultured Erysipelotrichaceae bacterium
GTTTCATGGAGTGTCTTTCTCTTTGGAAGGCAGCCGCCCCGTCACCAGTATCGCCTCTGTTGTTGATAGGATGCTGGCCTATTTAAAAGATCACAACAAAAAACTTTTTGTCTCGTTAGATGAAGTAACTACGACAGAAAAGGTGAAGGAATTTGTTCACGATTTTCAAAGCTACATACGGAAAGACTATCCGATTTATTTGGTTATGACAGGGCTATACGAAAATGTTGCTGGACTTCAGGACAATAAGTCCCTCACATTTCTTTATCGAGCCCCAAAAATACTGCTTGCGCCATTAGACGACATCACCATCATGCGCTCTTACATGGAAATTTTAGAGATCAATGAAGATACAGCAAAGCGTCTAACGCGGTTGGTGAAAGGCTATGGGTTTGGCTACCAAGCGCTGGGCTATCTTTTCTACGAGCGCAGAGTAATTGACGATGAATTGATTGAAAAATACGATGAGGCATTAAGAATCAACGCCTATAACAAAATATGGGAAGGGCTAGGAGAAAACGAAAAGAGGATTGTGCTTTCTTTTCATGGCGCAGACGAAAGCAAGGTTTCAGAGATCCTCACGGAAACGACCCTCAACAACAAAACGTTTTCTGTATATAGGGAGCGTTTAATTAAAAAGGGCGTCGCAGCAGGAAAAGAGAGGGGGATTTTAAGCATTATTCTCCCACGGTTCTCCGTTTATGCCTCTCAAAAGAGGGAAATAGAGCAAGAGTAAACGTCCTCTGTACGCCAAAATAAAAATCCGCGTCTTCAAGGCGCGGTTTTCCGATCTGGCCTATAAGGCCGATTACTGGCAGGGGCAATCATGCCCCTTTTTAAATCGCCCAATCGCCCTTGTCACCCTTACTTACCCGTGAACGGGTCCTTGTACTCCTTCAGGCTTCGACGATCCTCTATCTGGTCCTCGAGCTCCTGGTTCTTGATGTAGTTCTGAACCGTCTTCTTGTTCAGCCCGACGGTGCTGACGTAATACCCCTCGGACCAGAA
>CADAUN010000242.1:1042-3544 GCA_902791085.1 uncultured Erysipelotrichaceae bacterium
AGGCTCGTCTTGCCTTTCAGGTACCCCATGAAGCTCGAGACGGAGAGCTTCGGGGGTATGCGTACAAGCATGTGTATGTGGTCGGGCATCGCGTGCGCCTCGATGATGTCGACGCCTTTGTACATGCAGCATCTCCTGATGTATTTTCCGATGTCTGCGCGAAGCTTGGCGTAAATCGCCTTCCTTCGGTATTTCGGCGTGAACACGATGTGGTATTTGCAATCCCATTTCGTGTGAGACAAACTCGACACTTCGTCGTTTTTAGGTGGCATAATATAAAAGTCCTCCTTGAGCCAAGGGCAACCGAGCATTGCAATTGTACTCCCAAGGAGGACTTTTTTTCATGACCGCCACGGCTTTTTATTAAAAATCACGCAGCACGATCTTGCGGAGATGATTGACGTGAGCGATAAGACCGTTTCGCGGTGGGAGACTGGCTCCACCATACCAGACGCTTCACAAATACCCCTCATTGCCTGTGCCTTGAAATGCGAACCGAACGATCTCTTTGACAAAGAAGAGGCGGAACGATCGTTGGCTAAGCCTGGCGAGGCAAAAGACGTCAAAAAGCCATTCGTTGTTTCTATTTATGCAGCAAGCGGCCTTGCTCTTCTTTCTGCCATCCTGTTTGCGTTAATGGTCACACTGAATATTGAAGGGACGGGTTTCTTAATATCCGGCACCACCTTCGCCGTCGCATCAGTATGCGTTTATTTAGCATCTGAGGCCCTGTTCTTCCGAGCCTATTCGGGGAGACGCAGAAAAGAAGGCGAACAAAGGACCGACTTTCTTCTTAGTGTCGTTTACTTCGCCTTGATTTGCTTCCTTCCGGCTGCAGTCCTATCTATCTCAATATTTCACAACATAAGCAACGAATTGCCAAAGGCCATCGTTTGTCAGGGTCTCTACCTGTTGTTTGTAGGATTAGTTTTTGTCTTCTTTAAAATAAAGGGCCAAAGATTAAACCGGAAGACAATGCCCATAACGTTGTTCTTCTTATCGATTGGCATCTCTATTACATTCTTCGTCTTGATGTTTTTAGGCCATCCAATACTCATTCAGGCTTCTATCATCGGAATGGCGTTTGACATCATCATTGCTGCGATTGCGGCGCTTACTTCAATTAAGGCTTAATCCACGAATTCAAATCAACTATTGAGAAGAGTGGTTTTTTAGCGTGCAAAAAAGGCGGCAGAGGCACGGACGCTATTGGGCATCGAGTCTGACGAGGTCAAAAACCTGCCTGTCCTCCGCCAGAGGATCAAGGAATTCATCATCGATCAATTCAACAAGTGATCACTTCTTGAATCGTTTGATGTCGATCGTCTGTCGGCACCTTGGGTAACTATGGCATCCGTAGAAGATGCCGTGTTGCCCTTTTCTTTTGACCATGAAATCGCCACAATTTGGGCACCTTATATTGTTTTTGACGGCGACGAAGTCATCGATCGTGTATGCACAATAGGGGTAATTGGAACAGCCATAAAAGGCATGCCCGCGGGAGTCCTCCCTCCGCACGAGATGGCCGCCTTTGCATCTGGGGCAGGGAATCATCTCGCTTTCCTTGGCCAATTTCTCGGGGTTGGTCTCATAGACATCGTCGCCCATCTCTAAAAGGAATTGTGATGGCGCGTTAGCTGGGGCGAGAATGAACGTGTAGGATTTGGTTCTCGTCAAGGCGACGTACCAAAGCCTTCTTTCTTCGGCGAAAGGATACAAAGACGGCCTACTCATGACGAGGTTAAGCAACGGGTCGTCCTCGGTTTTGTTCGGGAATCCATTAGGAGCGTCCTTGGCGGAAAGCAAGATAACGTATTCGGCCTCAAGCCCTTTGGACCCATGGACGGTGCTATAGTTTAGACGCAGCTTTGGGAATTCCTCGGAAACAAGCCCGCCGGTCTTCTTGGAAAAATAGAACTCGGTGCTCAGAAAGGGCTTGATGTCGCGGTTGTTGCGACCTAATAGCAACACCTCGGCATCCTCCTTGCGACTACTTATGGTGGAAAGCAGGTCCCTTAGGAAGGGGCATGGATCATTGTCATAATAAACCACACGGATCGGATTATTCGCCGATTTGGAAGAGACGATTTCCTTCTTTATTTGCTCCGGGTTCTGCTCGATGAAGCGTTTCATCGCGTCCTGCAGTTGCTGACTGTTACGGTACACTTCTCCGATAGAGTGGCGTTCCGCGTATCCGAAATACGTTTCAAAATTGAGGAAGAGACTCAAATCGCTTCCGCTGAAGCGGTAAATGGATTGCCAGTCGTCCCCCACGCAGAATAAGTCAGAGTTCCCGTGCTCGGATAAGGCCTTGAGGAACATCGCCCTACTATAGGAGATGTCCTGGAACTCGTCGACGATGATGTGTTTGTAACGGAACCCACTTAAGGAAGGCAGGGCCGATGTCGATCGGAGGATCATGTCATCGAAATCGATCTTCCCACTTCCATGAACGCGCTTGGAATAATAGAGGTAGACGCGTTTAGCAATGCTTAGAAAGAG
>CADAUN010000243.1 GCA_902791085.1 uncultured Erysipelotrichaceae bacterium
AGAAGGAAAAGGGAAAGAAAATCAGCTTGCGGCAACCGTTTCTTCTTTTGAATTCGTCAGCCGTAAAATCGCGTCTTTGGAACCGGATGTGATTTTGTGGGTTTCTCCTCATGCGGAAAGCTATGCGGACTGTTTTCAGCTTGCCGATGGAGAAGTAGGGGTCGGTAGTTTTGTGGATTTCAATGCGCCAAATGTGACTTTCCGTATGCTTTATGACAAAGAACTCACACGTTCGATCGCGTTTGAAAGCAAAGTCTTGGGTGTTCCTGTCGCCGCCGACAATTCTTGGGAAGGAGAAATCGATCGCGGCACCCTCGTTCCGTTATATTTCATCAATCATGAATATCGTGATTTCTTAAGCGTGCGTACTGGCGTTTCGGGATTGTCTTTGGCTGCCCATTATCGTTATGGGCAAGCCATAGGCGCCGCTTGTGCGAAAAGCCCGCAAAAAATCGTTTTGATTGCCTCTGGCGATCTTTCGCATTGCTTATCCCGCGAAAGCCTTAATGGCTATCGTCCTGAAGGGGTGCAATATGATGAACAAATGATGCGTTTGATGGGAAAGGCCAATTTTGGAGAACTGCTCTCTTTCAATCGCTTTTGGTTGCAAGAAGCAGCACAATGTGGCCATCGTGCTTTTACGATTTTAGCCGGGGCGCTTGACCGTCATGAAGTGGAAGCGGTGCGTTTGACCCACGAATCTCCTTTTGGGGTTGGATGTGGTTTTTGCCAATATATTGTGGGTGCATTTGATGCATCACGTTCTTTTTTGGATTTGTATGAAACCAGAGAAGCCCTTTTAGCCAAAGAAAGACGGGAAAAAGCCGATCTCTATGTCCGTTTGGCCCGGCAAGCCATGGAAACCTATGTGACCACAGGAAGAGTCATGAAACTCTCTTCTTCTTTTCCTCCAGCCTTACAAAAACGCAAAGCCGGTGTTTTTGTGACCATTCAACAAGAAGGGGAATTACGAGGATGCCTTGGTAGCCTCAAGCCGAGAACGAAATGTGTGGGGGACGAAATCATTCAAAATGCGATTGCTGCCGCGACAAAGGATAGACGATTTGAACCGATTCAGCCTTCTGATTTCGATCGCATCGTGTTGACAGTAGACGTCATTCAAAACGTCATTCCGATTCTTTCTGCATCCGATTTGGACCCCGCCCATTATGGCGTGATGGTAGAAATGGAAGGCAAACATGCTTCCTTGTTACCTGGACTACCTGGTGTCGATACGCCAGAAAAACAAGTGGAAATTGCCAAGCGAAAAGCAGGGATTCCCGTTTCGGAAGAACCAGAATTGTTCCGTTTTGAAACCGAGCATCACGAATAAAAAAGGTGACAATCAAAATAAGACGTTTACGAGGTGATCTCCCTCATCAATTTGCTTAAAGCATAAAACGTTTAGGAGTATTATCTTAAATATGAGCAAAGGCGTATTCCTTCAAAAATTGAAATATCATTACAAGCGATATCTTTCGATTTTCTTTGCTTCGCTTGGTTTTGCCTGTTTAGTCGGCGCCATAACCGATTATTTTGTAGAGAATTCGAACCTCAATTCGATGACCTTGTTTGTGACGGTCTGGAATTATGTCATCCTATTCCTTTCGTTCTTGTTTATTTTGGTTGGCACGATTCGCGGTGCGAGCGTTGTTTGGAGCGGCGTCTTAATCTATATCTTTTATTTGCTGTGGGATTTTGGCTCTTATATTTTCATTGGGGCGAATGATGGATATTTTTTCATGGCGAATGGGCAGTGGCTACTTGGCTCTTTGTCCATTATTTATTCCTTATTAGCGATCGGTGCCTTGGTTTTTGGCATTTTGCTTTATGTTCGTATCCGTCAATTCTTGTCACGACGTTATATGTCTTATGTGGGGCTACGTACCTATGCCTTGGTTTTTATGATTTTGGTCATCTTGACGTACGGGATATTACAACCTGCGATTACCTTTATTCGATTAGGAAACATTTCTTTATTAGCCACTTTGTTGGAGCCGCTTGCCGTCTCTTTTGAAGCTTTAGCGACTTTTTTCATCGTCATTCGCTTGAAATCCTCTTATTGATTTCTTGCCAGCGAAGGGATTTCGTTCTATATTAGTTAACGCGCCGACTTAGCTCAGCTGGTAGAGCAACGCACTCGTAACGCGTCGGTCGGAGGTTCAAGTCCTCTAGTCGGCACCAT
>CADAUN010000244.1 GCA_902791085.1 uncultured Erysipelotrichaceae bacterium
AGCTTGGGTAGGTCAAACGCGACTCCTCCAAAATAACGAATTTCGGTATCTCTGAAATCGGGAAGGTTCTTGATTCCTCCGTATATCCCAACATCATCTAAAAAAATGGATTGGGCACACAGCTTGTAGGCGTATTTTGTTTCAAGGTCGCTGTCGTAGAAAGGTTGGAAAACACCTTCCATTTGGAATAACCTTCTTATGGGTTCCCATTTCAATTGGAGCCGCGCTCCGTAATCGTAGAAATCTTGATTGTACCTTGAGCCGCCGTATATGGCGTAACCACCCTTGAGCGAAAAAGGTAAACTGAAATTGTAGAATAAGGCTATCCGTGCGTATTGTAGATGCTCGTCAGTGACAAATAGGGAGTTTTCTACAGCCATTCCGAAATGGTACTTGCTTTCTATGCCAACAAGGGCGTATTTTGAGCTTCGTAAGCCAAGAAAGTAAGCCGATTCTTGTGCTGTTGAAAAAGAAAGCAATGCAAGAAAAAAAAGAATTATTCGTTTCATAAGCGTTTATGAATCTCTTCGGCTAAAATCTCATACCCTTGGCGATTAGGGTGTAGGCCATCAACGAAAAGGTCTTCGTTGATAGTGTAGTCGTCAATTAGAAAGCGCTGGAATACGTTTACGAAATGGGAATTGATACCTAGGGAATCAAGAGCGCTTTTAATGCGGAGGTTGACGATCTCAAGGTGCTGATTAACTGTTATTGATTGTTGCCCCTTGTAATTTCTTGGTAAAATAGAAATAACCCATGTTTCGCGTGCCTGGAGCCTTTTTATCCTAGTCATGTATTGTTCAACCAAAAGCTCTCTTCTGGATGCCGCAGAGGGGTCTTCTAACTTGGTAAAGCCGATATTATTTGTTCCCATGAGGATAACAACGGGTTTGTCTATACAGTCGGTTAAATCCCATTTGTCCATGTCTTGGACAATTGCTCCGCCAACGGCGTGCTTTAGTATTGCGTACCCAGGAAAGTAGTCCTCTATATCCCATCGGTGAGTTATAGAATCACCAACAAAGCAAAGCTCCGATTCTTCATGTTCAAAAAGGCATCCTGAAAGAAAGAATGTCATGAAGTAAAAAAGAATTTTTGCTAGTGTTCCCATTTGAAACTAATGAGAAATATAATTATTTTTTTGATGATTTAAAGAAAAAAAGAGTGGACCGGTTGAAAATATGGAAATCTTTATGAAAAGAGTCATTTTTGTTCTTTTGCTATTGCAGACCTTTGTTCTCGCCGACGAAAGTCGTGTTGAGTTTTTGCTGGATAAATTAAAAGAACGCGGGCCTCATGACTATGCCATGATTATCGCCCATCGTGGCGATTGGCGTTATGCTCCGGAAAACTCAATGAGGGGGTTTGCCAATTGCATCAAGTCGGGCTTTGACGCTATTGAAGTTGATGTTCGCATGACAAAGGACAGTGTGCTCGTTATCATGCACGACGAAACAGTCAACCGGACAACCAACGGAAAGGGAAAGGTGTCGGAACTAACCTATGAAGAAATAAAGAAACTACGATTGAAAACGCCTACCAATTATGTTTCGGACCAAAGCGTCCCCACTTTTGAAGAAGTCTTGAATTTGGCCAAGGGGCAGATTCTGGTTTACGTAGATAAATGGCAGGCCCATAAGGAAGCTGTGTTGGAATTGGTCCATCGTCTTAGAATGGACCGACAAATTTTGCTTGCTGGTTCCACTAATATGGAATCTGATGCGTATAGATTGGTAAGGCAATACCCGGAAGTGAATTATGTCCCTTTTTTGCAATGTAATGGGAAAAACGACGAAAAACGTTTTTCGGAATTGAGGGATAAAATGCAACCCGTCGGCTTTTACATTGCGTTTCCTTCGGATACATATCCCATTTTGAAAGAGACAAAATCCTATTCTGAATACGGTCAGCGTCTTTGGGTGGACACCCTACTTGGCAAGTGCTGCAATGGCGGAAGAAACGACCAGTTGGCTTTGAAAGATGCCGAAGAAAGTTACGGCTGGCTCTTGGACCATGGATTTACTGTTTTTTTTACGGATGACCCCCACGGCGTGGCGAAATTCTTGAAATCCAGAAATATGAGATAGCTGTTTACTATCTTTTTTAAGTAAAAAATGTAAGAAGGAAAGCAATATTCATATCAAAAAGACAGTCGAAACCGCTTATCACA
>CADAUN010000245.1 GCA_902791085.1 uncultured Erysipelotrichaceae bacterium
AACACCATTTTCAAATTTTGCAACGACGTCGCGTTCATTCACGTCGCCTACATAATAAGAACGAGTGCTGACCCCAGAGAAGCGTTCACGATGGATGTATTTGGCGTGTTCGCCATTCGCGTCATTCTTGCTTTCAGCTTTGGCTTGAATCGTCAAATAGCCATCGTTAAGAGAAACATGAATGTCTTTCTTGTCAATGCCAGGAAGTTCGACCTCAAGCGTATACGAATGGTCGTCTTCCTTGATGTCGGTCTTCATTTGCAATCCGCGCTCGTAACGTTTCTCGCTATAAGTAATTGGTGCAAAGAAGTCAAAGAACGGGTCATAAACGTCGCCACGATAATTTTGTAATTCATTTTTCATAAGGTTTTACCTCCTAATCGATTTAGCACTCTTTTCTCTCAAGTGCTAAGTCTATTGTAGTCACCGTATTAGCACTGTCAATAGTCTTCTGCTAATTTTCTTTAAAAATAAAGGATTCATCGAATAAAAAAATTAAAAATATTTTTGTTTTTCTCGAATCTCATTCATTCGTATAGCAATTTTTTCTTGATAGATTTTAATATCAATCCAATAGATAGAACGATGCGAGTGCCTGATCAAATAACGGCTGATATCGGTATTGATAAGATTGCAGATGGCAAGAGAGCATTGATTAACGACGCTTGGCTTTGCGGGTTCTTCTAAATAATAAGAAAATACACCAGCAATCGCGCTACGCAATTCCTCTGCGTGATAAACGCCGTCCATTTGGCGTAGACATGGATAAAACTTCTCTTGAAGCAATTTTGAAAGGAAACGAAAGAATTCTGCTTGCGCAGCTTCTTTTTTCGAACGATACATAAAAAGCCCTCCTCTTTTTAAATAGGAAGGCAAAAGAAAGACGGGACAGGTTTTATTCCATTAAATCGGCAAAGCTTCCATGGGTATACGCTTGCAAATCCAAAGGAGATATTCCCACTTGAAATCCACGCTTTCCACCTGAAATGTAAATTTTGTCAAACAGCTGCGCGGTTTCGTCAATGAAAACCGGAAATTGCTTCTTCAATCCGATTGGCGAGCAACCGCCATGGACATATCCTGTTAAGGGAAGCAATTCTTTTTGAGGAATCATGGAAATAGATTTTGAGTGAGCGGCTTTCGCGGCTTTCTTCAAATTCAAAGAAGCGTTCACCGGAACCTCAAACACGAAATGTTCTTTTTTCTCGTTTTCACACACGAGGCTTTTAAAGACACAAGAAGGATCTTCTTGAAGCGCGGAAGCGACGCCTTCCCCATCAACGATTTCCTCAGAGTAGATATGCTCTGTATAAGCGATCTTTGCTTCTTCTAATAAACGCATCACGTTTGTTTTAACGATTTTCGCCATCTTTTTTCTCCTCCGAATCCTCCGTTTCATGAATTCCTAATTTTTCTAGGTAACGGTGTCTTGCGCTTGTCCAAGTGAACATGGAAACCGTGCCAAGAACGATGGAAATCAAAATTAATAAAATCGCTGTCATGATATAGGACACCGCCAAAAAGAGAACTTTCACAAAACCGGTTTTTAATACGCCTAAAGCATCGTCTGCCTGTACTTTCGAAGGGAGTGTTTTAAATCCTGCTTTCGCAAGGGAATAAAATACATTCGCAATACTGTCCGTTCTAAGCAACAACGTATATAGATAAGAAAAAACAAAATAAGCTAATAATAAGGAACAACCGCCCACCAAATACGACCAAAATGCCTGATCAAACCAAAGAAAAGCAAAAACGGCAACAGCTAAGGCCACAAGCCAAACAATCGCGGCCGTAATGACGCTTGTAATGGTTGCCTTTCGTAATCGCTGTTCCATTTTCTCAACATGACGCTCAGCACGCACCGTTTTTAAGGATAGAATCTCGTGACAGCAATCGTCGCAAAAATAGTCGTAACCCAATTGAGTATCCGGCTCATATTCATAAATCGTCCGTTCTTTATGGTGCTTAACGATGGTTGTTACTTTACCCATCCCATATCTATCAAAAGAATAAATCGATTTCCCGCATCGCGCGCATGTGCCAACGAGTTTCCCTCGATTTTGGGTCTGTGGAGAGACGCTAGGCGCATCATTCTTTTCTAATGGGCGAAATAAAACTTGTGGCACAGCAAATAACGTTGCCAATTTTTCTTGGCATTCTTTTGAAGGAA
>CADAUN010000246.1 GCA_902791085.1 uncultured Erysipelotrichaceae bacterium
TTGGTAGAACGACTCTTAAAATACAAAAAAATCATTGTGGGGATTAACTTAGAGGACTGGAATGCCATAGAATTGGTCGTTGGCTCTGGCATCGAGTATGTTGCCTCTGATGTCTTTGGACCATATTCTCAAGGGTTTGTGCCGTTGAAAGAAAAAGATGAAATGCGGTTAAAGGAAATGAAAGGAAACCGGATTTAATATGGATAAGAAAAATGATGCGATTACGTCACGCGACGCGGATTTCGCCAAGTGGTACACCGATGTGTGCCGCAAAGCTGATTTGATGGATTATTATTCCGTCAAAGGATTTATTGATTATTTGCCTTGCAGCTATGCGATTTGGGAAGAAATTCAAGCTTATTTGAATCGACGTTTTAAAGAAAATGGCGCCGAGAACGTCTATCTTCCGATGGTGATTCCCCAATCGTTGATGGCCAAAGAAAAAGAACACGTTGAAGGATTTGCGCCAGAATGCTTAGTGGCGACGATTGGCGGAGGACAAACTTTGCAAGATCCTTTGATCATTCGTCCTACTTCTGAAATCGTCTTTTCTGAATTATTCAAAAAACGGATCTCTTCCTATCGCGATTTGCCTCTTTGCTATAACCAATGGTGTTCCGTGGTCCGTTGGGAAAAAACAACCCGTCCTTTCTTGCGCGGTTCGGAATTTCTTTGGCAAGAAGGCCATTGTTTATTCGAAACCGAAGAAGAGGCGAGAAAAAACGCTTTGACGATGCAACAGGTCTATAACGAATGCGGTCGCGATTTATTGGCCATCCCCTTTTTGACAGGAGAAAAGACAGAACACGAGAAATTTGCTGGTGCAGTGGCAACTTATTCTTTGGAGGCTTTGATGCACGATGGCAAAGCTTTGCAATCTGGCACTTCCCATTATTTGGGGCAAGGATTTGCCAAAGCTTATGGCATTCAATTCCTTGGCCGCAACAACGCCTTAGAAACGCCGCATCAAACTTCTTGGGGCGTTTCCACGCGTTTATTGGGCGCCATTATCATGGTGCACGGCGACGATAACGGATTGGTGTTGCCGCCTTATGTCGCTCCGATTCAGGTTGTGATTGTGCCAATCCGAATGGAAAGCGAAGGCGTGCTAGACGCTTGCCAAAAATTAAGTGCTGCCTTAAAAGAAAAAGGCATTCGCGTCAAATTGGATCAAGATGATAATCACACGCCCGGATGGAAATTCGCCCAATACGAAATGAAAGGGGTGCCTCTTCGCATCGAAATCGGCCCCCGCGATTTAGCGAAAGGCCAAGCGATGTTAACCGAACGCGTGAATGGGGAAAAGACTTTGGTTCCTTTAGAAGGATTGGCCGAAAAGATTCCAAGCTTGTTAAAGGACATCCATCTCTCGATGTACCAAAAAGCCAAAGAGAACTTAGAAGATCACATCACGGATGTTGCTTCCGTTGAAGAAATGAATCGCGTCTTGAATGAAAAAGGCGGTTTCTGCCGCATGGCTTATTGCGGAGAAGCGGAATGCGAATTAGCCATTAAAGCGGCGACTAATGGCGCGACTGCCCGTTGCATCGCCACCCATTTAACGGAAGAATCATCGCTTCGTTGCCCCGTTTGCGGGAAGAAAGCAAAAATCGTTGCTTATTTCGCGAGAGCTTATTGATATTTTCTCTTTTCTAAGCCACACAAAAATTTCGTGTGGCTTTTTCTTTCGCCCCCATCGAAGGAATTTATTTTACGTGGGTAGAAAGTCGTCTTTTTCTTACTTTCTTTCCTTAAGAGAGGAATGGGTTTTTGCTATAATGAGCGCATGGCTGAAATCAAAAGCGGAATCACTCTTTCTCTCGATGTAGGGAAGCTCGTCAATTACGTTAACTATCAAGCGGAAATCTTAAAAAAAGAAGCGACTCATTCTTTGGAAAGCAATTCATTTTCTTTCCTTCGTTCTGTCACCATTCAAAATTTCACGGATGAAGACTTACGGGACGTGACATTGCGTTTCTCCTGTGTTCCTGAAGCTTTGACCATCGCAGAGATTCATTTAGGTGTAGTGGAACACGGTTCGCGACCGACTTTTGTCAATCAATTTTCCATTTTCCTAAATCCAAAAGATCTCTATTCCCTTTCGGAGTCCATGCCGGGATCCGTTCGCGTGACTTTAGTTTCTGCGAAAGGAGAAA
>CADAUN010000247.1 GCA_902791085.1 uncultured Erysipelotrichaceae bacterium
GTCGACAACCTGATCGCCGGCCGTGATTGCTGTTCCATTGACCTTAAGGTTAGAACCTTTAAGGCCGTTATAGGAAGTTGCGACCATCCAGCCGCGGTCACCTTCTCCCTGATCCGCTGCTTCTAATGTGCATCCTGTAACCGAGGAGTCAGTGATATTCAAATAGCCTTCGCCATAATAGGGGTTGGCATATCCCACGAATCCGCCTGCACGATAATGGCGCGCCTTGATGGTTGTGTTCTCGACATGGCAGTTCTTGATGACGTGCTGGAACTGGTAGTTGTACGACGGACTCGCAGCCTGTTCGACAACGCCCGTCAGATATCCGGCAAGACCGCCAACCCATTTATAGGCTTCGACAGAAGAGTTCTTTACCGTAACGCCTTCCAAATCAAGGCCGAGCGTCGAGCCCGCAACGACACCAGCACAGTTTCCTTCTCCTAAACTGCCAGTATTTGCGTCTTTGTTCACAACGTGGGCATGGTCAAACACAACATTTTTAAAGACGTAGTTTCCATGTGCCTGATATTGTTCCCCTTTGCTGTCGGTTTTGAGTTCGTTGGTAAACCCGTCCCCGGCGCTGGTGCAGCCAAAGTGGTCGATGAATCCAGTGCCATTGGTGATGGTCAAATTGCTGATGGTATGGCCTTGGCCGTCGAAATTCAAATTGAATGCTCTGTTCCTATTGGTAACCATTCCTTGCCAGTTCGCAACAGAAGAAAGATCCATATCCTGTTTCAAAACGATGGTGTAGCCATCCAATTTATTGTAGTCTGCATCACTGGATGTGCTGAGTTTGCTTTGCAAATTCAACAAGCCTGTTTCGTTATAAACTTCGAGGACTTTCTTCTCCTCGTTTTGTTTGAATCCGTCGACGGGGAAATTGTCTTGGACGGCATCAACGCCAATCTTGACGTTGCCTGTGCCACCATTCTCGAAAGCATCAGTGACGGTGACTTTCACATAGTGATCCGCCACACTTCCATGAACCGCTAAAGGAGTATAAACATTGTCGGTAGCAGGGACAGAGCAAGCCTCATCGGTATAAATGGCAGTATCTAAACCAGCAGTGGTAGTGACACCAATCTTGTAAAGAACACCAATCGTGGATAAGTTGGTATAGCTGACTTTAATCAAGAAGCTATCACCAGGGACGAGAAGATTTGCAGCGATTGAGCCATCTTGGGCAACCTCCACTTTGGCTCCAGAAGCTTCATATTGGAGCGATTTGCTCACGATGGTTGGAGCGCTTGCTTGCACATCGACTTTTGCGGCGTTGACCACAACGTCAATTTGATGCGACGATTGGAAGAACGCGACCGTTCCGGCAATGCCGGCAGCCGCTGTTACGCTCGCAATGGCGAGAGCGCTTAAGATGGCAATACTTTTCTTTTTCATAATAATCCTTTTCTATGAATTGAATTCGACGGTTTTCCTGTTGGTTAGAAGCCTTCGTGATGTGAATCATGTTTTTATCACAAGACCTACCTCTATGGGGAAACGATGCCGAGGATGGTAATCATGCATGCTGATGTTTCTCTTGGCGAAGTTTTTCAAACGTATCCGTCAAACTAGTTTCAAGAGAATCGTCATTGCGGATATACCGCAAAGGTGAAGAAAGATAGAATCCGTCAGATTCCATCTATGACAGCCATAAGGCTTAATGACGGCTGTAATTTCTTCTTTGTTTTCGAACTCCTTTCTGCGCTTTATCGACGCCTAGGAGATTGCACCGAAAATCATTGTTCGATCCGTTACAGGATGAATCGGAATCGTGGTGCAATATCCTTTTCGCTTCGGTTCGACAGCTTTAAGCTTGTAGGCTTAACGCAAATGCTGCTTTTCGTTGGAACCAAAAAGCATGATTTCCACGCTTTCTCTCCGTTGGTACTCGCAGTTATCGCGTCATCTCCTATACCTTGGAAATTTAAACTTCAACTCCCTAACTTTCAACTGCAAATGTAAATTTGTAAAACTTTTCGCAATATTTTTAAGCAAAAAGCAAAAAGTTAGCCATATCTTTTCAAAAATAAATATTTGCAACAATCAAAATATTCAGTTTTTATATAAAAAATATTGCTTTTTGTAAGATTTAAATTTTCAGTATCAAATTTTGAAACTATATTTAAAAAGATAAAAAGAGAGTTG
>CADAUN010000248.1 GCA_902791085.1 uncultured Erysipelotrichaceae bacterium
TAAAAGCAATCATTGAGGGAAAATTATGGCTATCGATGCAGTGGAATCAGCCGAAGATTATTTAGAACGAATTTTAATGCTTGAAGAAGCAGGAAAAAAAGAAATCCACGCGGTGGATTTAGCCAATTCTTTTGGCTATTCAAAGGCTTCGATTTCGGTTGCCTTACATAAATTAGAAGAAAAAGGTTATGTGGCTTTAGGATTAAAAAGCCAGCTTTATTTGACCCCGAGCGGTTATGAAATCGCTCGTGCCGTCTATACGAAGCACCAGATTATTGGCTCGTGGTTAACTTCAATCGGGGTTTCGGAAGAACAGGCTTATAAAGACGCTTGCCGTATTGAGCACGTGATATCGGATGAATCTTTTGAAGCGCTTCGTCAAGTTTATGAAGCGAAGCATCACGAAAAACAATAAACGATTCCGCGAACAAACAAACGATTGCAAAGGCAAATCACATTTGGTGGCTTGCCTTTTTTGAATCATCAAATGTCGTTCTAATTGGGATTTCTTTGCTTGGATATTTTACTAAAAACCCGTTTTTATCCGGGGGATGTTCTTCCCTTTCTAAGAAAGTAGAGTAAACTCAATAAGTAATAAGTACGAAATCCTTATTACATTCAGGAAAGAAGGATTTTTTTATGCCAAGTTTAGCCATTCAAGGCATGCAATGGGGCGATGAAGGAAAAGGAAAAATTACCGATTATTTCGCTTCTCATGCCGATTTAGTTGTGCGTACGCAAGGAGGGAATAATGCCGGGCACTCCATCGAACACCAGGGAAAACGTTACGCGTTACGTTTATTGCCTAGTGGGGTCTTTCAACCGCATGTGGTGAATGTCATCGCGGATGGCGTGGTAGTGAATCCTGCTGCTTTATTAGAAGAAATGGATTTGTTAGAAAGCGAAGGCATTTCTTCTTTTCATTTGTTGCTCTCCTCTCGCGCTTCGATTTTAATGCCTTATCACATCGCTTTAGATGCGGCGCGCGAACAAGCGCTTGGCAATGCCAAAATCGGCACCACCGGGCGTGGGATTGGACCTTGCTATGAAGACAGGGCGTCTCGCGTTGGCTTACGCCTTGGCGATTTGCTGGTTGAAAGCTATTTGAAGGAACGCTTAAGCGAAGCTTTGGCCATCAAAAATCGCGAATTGGCAGCATTTGGGGCCAAGACCTACACGGTCGAAGAACTATTGGCTTGGTTAGAACCAGCGAGAAAACGTCTCTCTTCTTATATCATCGATACTTCGGAATATCTTTCTCATGCTTTAGAAGAAGGCAAAAAAGTCCTCTTTGAAGGAGCGCAAGGCGCGATGCTTTGCTTAACGCATGGCACCTATCCCTATGTGACAAGCTCTTCGCCTTTATGCACGGCCATTCCTTTGAATGCCGGCCTTCCTTTGACGGCAGTCAATCACGCGATTGGGATCACCAAAGTCTATTGCACCCGTGTGGGAGCGGGTCCTTTCCCTTCCGAAATCGAGGGAGAATTGGCTCAAAAAATCCGCGATGCCGGGCATGAATATGGCACCGTGACGAAGCGTCCGCGCCGCATTGGCTGGCTAGACATTCCGGAACTTCGTTATGTCCACCGAATTACCGGAGTTAAAGATTCTGC
This sequence comes from uncultured Erysipelotrichaceae bacterium, assembly GCA_902791085.1. Lineage (GTDB taxonomy): Bacteria > Bacillota_I > Bacilli_A > RFN20 > CAG-826 > UBA4951. The sequence continues at coordinate 1,617 of CADAUN010000248.1, forward strand.
CTTAATGTTGCTAGATGTATTAGGATCCGTCGATGAAATCCGGCTTTGCACTGGCTATACTTTGCACGGAAAAGCGATTGACACGATGCCTTCTACCATTCCCGAAGTGAGCGAGATTGTGCCGACCTATCTTTCTATGCCTTCTTGGAAAGGCGATATTTCGCATTGCAAAACCTATGAAGAATTACCGCTTGAAGCGCGTAATTACATCGAAAAAGTAGAAGAATTGTCGGGCCTCTCTTTTGTCATTATCTCTGTTGGCGCCGATCGCGACGCGACGATTGTGCGAAAGGATATCTTCTAATGATTGCCCGTTATGCTCCAGCAAAACTAGAAGCTTTGTTTACCGATCAATCCCGTTTTGAAACCTATTGGAAAGTCGAATTGGCGGTGCTTCATGGCTGGCACGCTTTAGGCGTGGTGCCAAACGAAGACTTAAGAGCGATTGAAGCCAAAGCGAAAGTCGACGTCAAACGCATCCAAGAATTGGAGCAAATCACGCGTCATGACGTCGTGGCTTTCACCCGGCAA
>CADAUN010000249.1 GCA_902791085.1 uncultured Erysipelotrichaceae bacterium
GCATGAAAAAAGTATTGCTTACAGATTTCTTCGGCGTATTGAGTACCGAAGATTCGCCGTTGTTCTTCCGTCGTTATGTGCCTGAAAAAGAAGTCTCTGCCTGGGTAGATCGATATTTTCATCGCGGTGATCGCGGGGAATGGACGTTTGATGAAATCGTGCAACATCTTTCCGAAGATATGAAATTAGATGCCGCCTTTATTCGCCATGAATTATTTTCCATTCCCAAACCCCATCAGCAATACATTGATTTGTTAAAAGAAGAAAAGAAACAAGGCAAGAAGATTGTGCTTGTTTCGAATGCAAGCGATACCTTACCTAATGTATTGATGAAACGCTTTGGCATCGCGGATTTGTTTGATTATGCTTACATTTCGTATCAGCACAAAGTAACAAAACCAGATCCTAAAGTATTTGCTTTGGTGCTCGATGCCATCCAAGAAAAAGGAGAAGATTGTTTATTCGTGGACGACCACGAAGAAAACCTTCTTCCAGCGAAAGCATTTCAAATCGAAACGGTTTTATATCAAGATACGTCAGAAACAGTAGAAGTTATCCGAACAAAAATGAATCGTTAATTGGCCTGTCTCTTTTCTCCTTCTTCAACCTTTCGTAAAATATAGATATAAAAAGGAGGAGTTTGGAATGAAAAAAGAACTCGGTGCTAAAGGCTATCTTTTCCCAATGCCTGTAGCCATGATTGCAACCTATGATCCCGAAGGAAAAGTAGACGTCATGAATATGGCTTGGGGAACCTTATGCGATACCAATATGGTGGTTTGTAATCTTACCTCGTCCCATAAGACGGTCAAAAATATGAAAGCGGGAAGTGATTTCACCATCGCTTTGGCGACAAAGCCATTATTAGAAGTATCCGATTATTTCGGCCTTGCTTCTGGCAACGTTGTCAAAGACAAATTTGAACGTTCTGGATTGCATGCTATTCCTTCTAAACATGTAAAAGCCCCGGTTATCGAAGAATATCCTCTTACCTTAGAATGCCGTTTTCATAAGGATTATACCGACGAAGAAGGAAATTACATGGTTTATGGCGAGATCGTCAATGTGTTAGCGGATGAATCTATCTTGAAAGAAGACGGTTCCATTGATTTTGCCGCTTGGCAGCCGATTTTATTCTCGCAAATCGACAACGCTTATTATGAAGTTGGCCCTAAAGCCAGCGCTGCCTTTTCCGCTGGGAAAATTTATCTCCAGAAAAAGCATTGATTTTTCAACATAGATAAATTCTCTTGTTCATTCTTCTAGCCTTTCAAAAAAGAATGAGAGAAAAGAGAAAAAAATCGCGTTATGATAGGAACGCTTTTATGAGTAAGGAGTCATTTATGGCAAAACTTTCTATTTTCATTGATTCAACCGGTGATTTGGACGCCGAATTGCGTAAGAAATACAGCATTGATTATTGTGCGATGAGCATTTCTTTTCACGATCCTGCTGACAATAAGGACCATGAAATTCGCGCTTCTTTGGATTGGGATCAAGGATATTCTCCCAAGCAGTTTTATGATGTGATGCGGACAGGTACTAAAATCTATACGGCTCAAGTGACGCGTCAAGAATTCTTAGACCGTTTTGTTCCAGCTTTAGAAGCGGGCAACGACGTTCTTTATATCGCCTGCTCAAGTAGCCTCTCCCGGTCCATCGATTTGGCCAATCAAGTCGCAGTAGAGTTGCGGGAACGTTATCCCGAACGAAAGATCGTCTGTGTCGACTCGTTAATTTCCGGTTATGCCCAAGGCGATATGGCAATTCGTGCTCGAAAAATGAGCGAAGAAGGCAAAACCATAGAAGAAATCGCCTCTTGGTTAGAAGAAAATAAATTGAAATTCAATCAATGGGCAACGACTGAAAATCTCAGTTACTTAAAACGGGCGGGCCGTGTGAAAGCTTCCTCCGCTTTCTTTGGCAATATTTTGGCCATCAAACCCATTTTGATTTCGGATGCTGCTGGCAATAACTACGCCATTAAGAAAGTCAAAGGCCGTAAAGCTTCTTTGATGGAGATTATCAAAGATACGATAGATTCCGCGGAAGACATCGAACATCAAACGATTTATGTCGCGCATGCGGATGATTTAGAAGGGGCGGAATTCTGCGTTGAACAATTAAAGAAATTAGCCC
>CADAUN010000250.1 GCA_902791085.1 uncultured Erysipelotrichaceae bacterium
GCGGCAAGCGATGGATTTCATCGATGAAAAGAACGTCTCCCGGCTCTAGTTCACAAAGAATGGCAGCCAGGTCACCGCTTTTTTCGATCGAAGGGCCATTGACCACTTTGATGTTGCCACCCATTTCGTTCGCAATGACGTAGGCTAAAGTCGTTTTCCCTAAACCAGGCGGACCGTAAAGCAAAACGTGATCGAGCGGTTCTTCGCGTTTTTTCGCCGCTCCGATAAACACTTTTAAATTTCGTTTTAGTTCGCTTTGCCCGACGTATTCTTTTAACGTCTTAGGCCGCAACGTCAAATCGGTCGAAAGATCTTCCGCTTCGGCATTGGCGTCAACGATTCGATTCTTGCTCATGAACGTGACCCTTTCCCGAGTTGTCGCAAGGCCAGGCGAAGGATTTCTTCGTTTGAAGCATTAGGCTCGTTGATTTTGGCAAGAACATCATCGATGTCTTTTGTTTTAAATCCAAGGGAGCGAAGCGCGGAACGGGCCTCATCATATTGATGTGGATCCCCTTTCTGCGTCGTGTCTGCCAGGCGGCCTTTCAAATCCAAAATAATCTGCGCGGCAGCTTTTGGCCCGATGCCAGGCAATTTTTTCAAATAGGTCGTGTTATTCGCTTGAATGGCTTTGAAGAGTTCATCCGGCGTTGTCGCGCTTAACGCAGTAATCGCTGTTTTTGGCCCGATGCCTTTCACCTGGATTAAGGAAGAAAACGCCTCTTTTTCGAGCTTATTGGTGAAGCCAACCAAATAATGATCGTCTTGGCTATAGACCTCATAGGTGTAAATCGTGGTTTTTTCCCCGGTTTTCCATTCGGCAGGACGGGAAACAAAAAGCTCAAAGCCAATGCCATTGACTTCGATGGCAATTTGGTTTTCGTTGACTTCCACAATGGTTCCGGTTAGTGAATAATACATGCGTTAATTTAATATTCCTATCAAAAGCAGCAACAGCAATCCGAGAAAAGCAGCGACAAAGGTGAGAATTCCAATCCAAGCGCGCTCGTTTTTCATGGGTTCATTATACACGTTTTGTCTCTTATTCAGCGTAAGTGAAATCAAATTGGTTGATTCGGACAGTGTCGCCATCTTTGGCGCCTGCCTCTTTTAATTTTTCGTCCACTCCTTGCTTTTCTAAGAAACGTAACAATTGATCGACGCCTTCATCGGTAGTCACATTGATTAAGGCCGCTCTGGCTTCGATTCTTTCACCTCGAATGACCCAAACACCATGCGGATCGCGAACAATGTCATAGGAATCGTCAGCCGTTTCATGGGCATCGTAGATCTTCATCTCGGTTTCTGAATTGACGCCATGCAATGGGAAGAATGGGGTTTTATCAATCAAATCAGCGATTTGTAAAATCAATTCATTCACTCCTTGATGAGTCAAGGAGCAAAGAGGAACCGAAGCAAAACCTAGCTTTTGATCGAACGCTTTTTTCCGTTCTTCCGCGCCCTCGGCATCCATCTTGGATGCGACGACAATCTGCGGACGTTTTTCTAATTCGGCTCCATAATCTTTCAATTCTTCGTTGATGGCGCAATATTCTTCATACGGATCGCGTTCTCCTGACATGGATACCAAATGAACCAAAACACGGCAACGCTCAATATGCCGCAAGAAGCGAATGCCTAATCCCTTGCCTTCATGCGCTCCTTCGATTAAGCCAGGCAAATCGGCCATGACAAAACTTCTTTCTGAATCGAGACTTACTACCCCCAAAATAGGGTTCAATGTAGTGAAATGATAGGCTGCTACTTCGGGTTTAGCCCCGGAGACTTTTCTAAGCAGGCTGGATTTTCCAACACTTGGAAATCCAAGCAAACCTACATCGGCGAGAACCTTTAGTTCCAACCTGATATTTTTCTCCTCGCCCGGTTCTCCTTTTTCAGCATAAGTTGGGGCACGGACTGCAGAGGTCGCATAATGGGAATTCCCTCTACCACCATGTCCGCCTTTTGCAACGGTAACCTGCTGACCATTCTGAGTCATATCCGCCAGAAGTTCACCAGTGCGGTCATCATAAACCATGGTTCCCAGGGGTACATCGACAATAACATTTTCCGCATTTTTGCCAAACATCTCTTTTGCACCGCCGTTTTCACCGGCTTT
>CADAUN010000251.1 GCA_902791085.1 uncultured Erysipelotrichaceae bacterium
GAACATGGGGCAGAATGTCTCCATTGTCTCTTCTGGCTCGAATGTGTATGCCTCGGAGGTGGGGTATTTGTTCTCGCCGATGAGGTTCCGTTATCGGGCACTCAACCAGAAGTACAACGAGATGTATATCAATGGTGCGCCGGTCAACGATATGGAGACGGGACAATTCCGCTACTCACTCGTTGGTGGCCTCAACCAACAGACACGCAGCATGGAGGCGGCACTGCCTTTCGAGTCGAACAACTTTGCGTACACGGAACTTGGCGCTTCGATCTTATTAGGAACCAAGAAGATTTGCTTAAAATGTCATGGCTCCGCTGACCGGAATAGCATTTTAGAAACCGGTGAATGGGCTTTAAGGTTAGAGGAGCACGGCTTTATTCCGTCTTTAGATAAAATGCTAACTGAAAGGACGGATTCCTCCTTAAAAGCATGAAGCATACTTGGCTACGATGGTTGATGAAAATCACAGGTTGGCCTTTTGACCTCTTTTACTTGAGACGCAAAGTCTATTATGAGGACCGCGCCCGGCAAAAGAAACATCTGAAAGGCGGCGTTTTACTCATTTCTAACCATCGTTCCTGGTGGGATTTTGCTTCTTATTTCTTCTTATTCTTTTTTCACCGTGTTCGTCCGGTGGTCTCCTACGAGATTTATCACAAAAGCAAAGGCCTGACGTTTATTTTAGATACAATGGGCGCCATTCCCTTAAAAAAGGACCCCTACGATTTTACATGGATGAAACAAGTGGAAGTGGAGCTAAGAAAAGGTCATAAGGTTCTTATCTTCCCGGAAGCACATTTCATCGCGAAAGACGAACTTGCCACGTTTTACCCCAGTTATGTTCAAATCGCGCTCGATACGAAAGTCCCAGTGATTCCGTTATATACGAATGGCTGTTATGGATTTCCAAAACGAAATCGCGTCATGATTGGTGCCCCGCTAGATTTAGCCACCATGACGGAACAAGAAAGCACGCCACACGATAAGCGGAATGTTGGGAACGAGATTGTGCGAGAAAAAATCAACGCGCTTCGGGAGCAAACACATCGACGGGAAAAATCGTCCTGGCTTTCTTTTCGAGATTTCCCACTTGATTTCGCGCGGGTCGTGTTGTGGTTTCATGCTTGGCTATTATTCCGGACAAAGTTAGATCGTCATGCAGACCGGCAATATCTTAAAAAAGAAGGGGACTATATCATTGTTTCGAACCATACCCACTTCCGTGACCCCTTATTATTGATTTGTCTTTTCTGGCGAAGAAGGATTTCCGTTTTGACCGCCGACGTGGTATTCGGCGTGCCAAAGGAAAAGAAAAGCCGTGCTTGGGCGTTACGACATATCGGTTGCATCAAAATCAAACGTGGAACCATGGATTTAAAAGCCATCCATGAATGTTCTACGGTTCTTGAAAAAGGTAGACCGCTTGTCGTATTTCCGGAAGGGCATATCCAACGCAATGAGACGTTAAGTGGATTCCGTGATGGGGCAGCTTTGATTGCGGCGCGCACCCATTCTTCGATTCTTCCCGTTTATTTAGCCTATCCCAAGCATTGGTGGGGTCGTGTTCATGTGACGTTCGCTCCCTTGATTCCAGCACCAGAAAGCAATACGATGAAGGCCATTCAAGGAACCACCCAAGAAGTTCGGCGTTGCTTAAATGAATTAGAAGCGCAGGCGAAGGAGAAGGAAGCATGAAACGAGACGAAGTCTATCAAGCATTGATTGAAATATTGAAAAATTCCCTGGAAAACCCCATCGATTTTGAAAAAGTAAACGAAACTACGAAGATTTATCCTGACCTGCTACCGAATTCCATCACGATGATGTACGTCGCCTTAGCAATCGAAGACCGTTTTGGCATTTCTTTGATGGATGCCGATTTTTCTAAAATCAATACGGTCGGGGATATGTTGAATTACATTCTCGAACGGGCAAAGTAATATTATTCTTTTAAGAACGCGGCAATTTCGGTATCGTATTTTTCTTCGTTGTTGATTCTTACATGCGAGTGAAGGCCTTTGTCAAACCAGACCAACTTTTTCTTTTCGGCGCCACAACGACGATAAAGTTCCTCGGCGTCTTTCGGCAAGGTGTAGT
>CADAUN010000252.1 GCA_902791085.1 uncultured Erysipelotrichaceae bacterium
TCATTGTTCGTGCGCAAATGAGGGGAAAAGGATGATCCTTCCTTCCAACATTCGCCCACAAAAAGGGAGATTCCATCCGTTGCTAAAGAATAAGCGGAAAGGGAAGAGGCAAATGTCTTTGCCTCTATCGCTTCTTTGCTTTGCGCTGCGCTAGAAAGGTCAAAGCATCCAATATGGCCATCATATGCCACATATAAATCATCTTGGAAGGCAGCCAATCCTGTCAAAGAAGAAAGAATGGGTTTCGCTTGATTTTGAAACAAAGAACAATGATTAGAGAGGCGATTGCCTTTTTGAAAATAGACGCGAGAAGGCAAACGCGGATTGTCCATTTTTCCTGAAATCAGCAAAAGATCCCGTTTTCCATCGTATGCCAATCCTTCGGGAGAGAAAGGTTCATTGCTTCCTAGGAAAGGACGGAATTTGCTGCGGCTTTGATAATAGGTGCCATCGCGATAAAAAACATAGACGCCAGCCCCACTCCAACTCACAAAAAAGAGACCGAAAAGAGCAAGACTAATGCTTGCAAAAACCAAACCGATTCTTCGCCCTTTGGAAATTGTTCTCTTAGCCATTGTCACATTCCGATTTCAATGCTCTTCCTAGCAATACCGAAATTCCATCTCTAGGATCGCGTCGATGAAAACACACTTCATAAACAAAATCGGCAATGGGAAGCTCCACCTCATAACGGTTTTCTAATTCCTTTAAAGCCGGTAACAAAAGAACGCCTTCCACCACCATTCCGACTTTTTGAACCGCTTCTTCGTAAGGGATGCCTTGCCCTAAATAAGATCCGCATAAGCGGTTACGCGAATGCTTGCTTGTGGCCGTTACAATCACGTCCCCGACGCCAGCTAAGCCAAAGAAAGTTTCGTCTTGGCATCCGCTTTTTTGCCCTAAGCGCCGCATTTCAGCGATGCCACGTGTCATCAAAGCTGCTTTCGCATTGTCGCCATATCCTAATCCATCGCTGATGCCTGAAGCCAACGCCAAGATGTTTTTAAACGCGCCACATAGCTCTACCCCATGCGGATCACGATTCGTATAGACCCGGAAATAAGGGGTGGAAAAAAGATGTTGGATGGTTTTAGCTGCCTTATCATCGTGCGAGGAAGAGACAATGCAAGTGGGAAGCCCAGCCGCCACTTCTTCCGCGTGACTAGGGCCTGACAATACCACCACCTGGTGAAGCGCGTGATCCTCGTCTTGCAAGATTTCGCTCATGGTAAAAAGACTGCCTTCTTCGATGCCTTTGCTAACCGAGACCAAAATGGTCTTCGGTGAAAGATAAGGGGCAGCTTTTTTAGCAGTCGCCCGAAAATATTTGGAAGGGGCGGCGAACACAACCACATCTTGGTTCGGTGTGGCTTCTGCAACAATAGAACCATAATGGATAGAAGGTTCCAAAAGAATGCCAGGCAAATGGGGATGGCTATGATGGGCAAGAAGATAAGAAGCGTCTTTTGGAAGAGCCGACACCAAAGTGACGTCTTCGCCTTTCTTGGCTAAAAGATTCGCCAATGCCGTTCCCCAAGTCCCGCTTCCTAAAATGGTAATTTTCATGCCTTCTTTTCCTTTGCGTTAACATCATAGCCGTTTTGCGAAGAAAATCGAAGGTTTACCTTTTATTCGTCTTCTTCCCATCCGCGACACATCTTGACGGCTTTATGCCACTTCTTAAGATATTTTTGACTCTCTTCTAGGCTCATTTTGGGACGGAAACTACGATCTTTTTGCTCCAATGTTTTAATTTCTTTCTCGGAGGAGAACATCCCAACTGCCAAACCGGCTAAATAATAAGCACCTAAGGCCGTGGTCTCATTCGTTTGAATCCGAACCGTACGAATCTGAGCGACATCGGACTGGAATTGCATCAAGAAATTGTTTTGTGATGCCCCACCATCCACTTTAATGGAAGGAATCGTCAATCCGGTGTCTTGTTTCATGGCTTCAATAACATCCGTCACTTGGTAGGCGATGGACTCCAAGGAAGCCCGAATGATATGGTCTCTCGTCGTTCCGCGCGTAATGCCAAAAATCGTGCCACGGGCGTACATATCCCAATACGGAGCGCCTAAGCCCGTAAAGG
>CADAUN010000253.1 GCA_902791085.1 uncultured Erysipelotrichaceae bacterium
AATTTATTAAATTATAAAGTCTAGATGAAAAACTAACTCCAACACTTTCGTCGTCTATTTGCGGCCAAGAGCAGGGGTTATCCATTACCTCGCAGATGAATCGCTGTTTGGCAAATGGATTAAAGAGAACACAAAAAAATGAGATTAGCTACTGTTTTCTCGGGAATTGGCGCTCCCGAGTATGCCTTGGAGCGCCTACTTGGCAAGGACAACGTCCAAATCGTTTTCGCGTGCGATTGCGGAGAATGCAAGCTGCGGGACAAGAAATCCAAGGACCCATTGTTGCCCGAAGAGGTCGAGTATCTTGAATCTATCAAAGACGACGCTTTTAGACAGCAGGAAACAAAGCGGATCTACTCATCCTTAAGAAAAAGACACTGGGTCAGGGAAACTTACCAAAACAACTATCGCATAACCGAAGATAAGTGGCACGATGACATCAGATTCATCAACGGGAAGGCCTATCGTGGCCAAGTGGATCTTTTTATCGGCGGAAGCCCGTGCCAAAGTTTCAGCAATATGGGCCATCAGGGCGGTTTGGAGGACGCAAGAGGGACGCTGTTCTATTCATTCGCAAAGCTCGTTCGCGACATTCAACCGAAAGCCTTTATTTTTGAAAACGTGCCCGGAATGCTTACGAACAACAAAGGCGAAACGTGGAAAACGATTCTCTCAATATTCGAGTCGTTGGATTACAAAATAGTCTTCAAAGAAATATTGAATTCAATGGATTTTGGCATTCCTCAAAACAGGCGTCGTCTTTTCGTCGTCGGAATTAAGGATGAACAAAAAGCGGCTCTTTTCGTCGCTCCGCAGAAAATCAAGCTCAAAAGGTATGCCGCAGCCTTCCGTGACAGCAATGTCCCAGCCAAGTATTACTTAGGCTTACTAGGCTTTAACTTCACGACTACAAACACCGCTAGAGCTCGGATCAACATGGACATAATCAGAACTGAGAAAAAGAATCAGCAATTCAATTGGAACGGCGATTTCATCTTTGAACCAATAGCAGCGGTGCAAAATAGGCCGGATGTACTGGCCCGCGCATACGTAGGCCAATATAACGGCCAAACGGGCGCTGTCCGGAAAATGACGCCAGCCGAATGCCATAAGCTGATGGGCTTTGATGTTCGTGATTTCATCGTTTGCGAAAATGATACAGAGGCATACAAGCAATCGGGCAACTCAATCGTTGTCAACGTCATGGAAGCCCTCATCAAATCCGTCATCGACACAGGAGCGATCCAATGAAAGTAGCGACACTGTTTTCCGGTATCGGAGCTCCTGAATGGGCTTTGAAAAGATTGGGATACGATCACACTGTCGTTTTAGCTTGTGACAATGGCGATGTAGATATTTCCAAACTCATCGACTGCGCTAAAGAACGAGAAATCGTGGCTTCGTTTCAAACGTTCGAAGAAGAAAAGGCCTACGTCGATCAACTCTATGCTTCCAAAACGAGAAAGCATAACTTCGTCAAAGATTCCTATTTAGCCAATTATCCAAAGTTTGATGAGAAAAACTATTTTTTGGACGTGACTTTGCTAAACGGAAAGCCTTTGCGCGGGCAGGTGGACCTTTTGATCGGGGGAAGCCCGTGTCAGGCTTTCTCCACAGTCGGATTTCAACAAGGACTTAAAGACAATAGAGGCAATCTATTCTTCGAATTTCTCCGTTTGGTAGATGAGATTAAGCCTAGAGTTTTCATTTATGAAAACGTCACTGGAATCTATTCGAAAAAAAGGCAAGACGAATGGAATCGTATGTGGAAAACAATGCAAGGCTTAGGCTACGTTCTTTGGGACGGCTCGATGAATGCCAAAGACTACGGCATTCCACAAGTACGTAACCGTTTCTTCGTGGTCGGTTTCTTGAATCAACGATTCAACAAAGCTTTGTTCAATCCCCAAACGAAGCCCCTTGCAGGTTATATGCAAGACTTCTTGATTGACTCGACTCAAGAGGGAGGGTGCTCATACGATACACAGGGCAACATTGTTTTCTCAAGAATTCCTGGCATCATAAATCCAAAGTATTATTTGACGCCCGCCGTCCTGCGGTACGTGATGACGCCGGGCACGAAAA
>CADAUN010000254.1:0-3757 GCA_902791085.1 uncultured Erysipelotrichaceae bacterium
ATTTACTGCCTTAGAAACCTCTAATTTCGTCGCGTTAGGACGACCCATTAAATCCGATGGAACCGCGCTTTCTGGCATTTATAACAACACCTATTATTATCAAGCGAACCGTTATTTTGTTGCCGATGAAATGCCACGTCTTACCTCAGTAAGAAAACGCTATGGCTACAAAGTGCTAGACAAAGGTGTTTTGGCGTTTAATGTCACGCGCAACGGCATGGATAGCAATGGCAAATGGAATCCTGGCGCTGCTGTGGCCTCTGCGGATTTTGACGCAACGAATTCGTTGTTCTCTTATTTGCATTTCAATGCGAGCGGTTTGGTGTTCCGTGCCGGAAGCAAAGCAAACGAATATGTGTTAAAAGATCAAGTCAAAACCATTGCGGCCAATTTATTGGGCGGACCGACCAAAGACGAATTGATTGACACTTCTTTGGTGGTCACATTAGACGAATCGGGGCGCTTATCCAAACTCTTCTATCGCTATGTGCATGGCGGCATCTTAGTTGGTCAAGAGGAATTGGTTTTCACCTATTACGAAGCTGAAAAAATGCCGTTCCCAGCTGATATTGTGACGCAAGAAAGCTTTGATGCATTGGACGGAACTTTGCCAACTTCTTGGTTAGAAGAATCCAACACCAACGTCATCGCTATGTTTAAAAAAGTCTTTGGCGACAATGCTTCTTCCGTTCCTTATTTAGCGGATCAAATGGTCTCTAATCATTGGGAATTAGGAACGAATTATTTCGATTCTACCGGAGATTTCTGCGTTTATAACACTTCTGTTACGGCGGATTATCGTAACCGCTTCAACGAATTCTTAAAAGAACAGGGCTTTGTTGAGCAAGGCATTGATAACTTCATGTATTACGTCAAAGGCTCAGTGAAAATCCGTTGGGGCATCTCGAGCGAAAATCAAGATCTCTCCACTTATCTCTTTTTTGGAAAAATCAAAACTGCCGCTTAAATGTTAAAGCCCCGCCACTTCTTAGACGGGGCTTTTTGTCGGCAAAAGAAAGGACCATGATATAATTTTTAAGATGAAAGCAGTACTTTTTGATCAAGATGGCACTTTATTAGATTCCGCGCCAGGAATTAAGCGTTGCGCGATTGCCACGCTTCAAGCAATGCACCTTCCTCTCATTCCTTATGACAATCTCGATTTCTTTATCGGTCCTCCGTTACGGGATTGTTTTCGCCTTTGTCACGTTCCCGAATCGCGAATCGAAGAGGCTGTGAAAATCTATCGTGAGAAATACGAAGGAAGCGGAAACGGTTATTTGGACGCCACAATTTATCCCCAAATCGATGAATTGCTAAAAACGTTGCGTCAAAACGGCATCAAAACCTATGTTTGCACTTCCAAAGCGCAACCTTTGGCGGTCATGATTTTGCAAGCGTTTCATTTGGATCCGCTTTTTGATGGGGTTTATGGCGCTACATTAGACGGCTCTTTGGCCACAAAAAGCGACATTATCCACCATTGTTTGTCGAACGAGAAACTCCATCATGACGCCATTATGGTTGGGGATACCATATTGGATTTAAGAGGAGCTAAAGCCAATGGCATTCCGTTTTTTGGAGTTGCCTGGGGCTATGGCGAAAAAGAAACAATGTTACAAGAAGGCGTGACAAAACTTTTTTCTTCTGTTTCGGCATTAAAAGACGCTTTATTGTCTCATTAAAAACAAAATCGTAGCTTTCTCCTATCTTAATGGACGGAGATTATCTCTTATGACCATTTCATTGACCGATCCTCTTTTTGTTTCTTTGCTCTCTTTGAGTCTTGTCTTCTTGGCCACGACATTAGGTTCTTCTTTTGTCTTCTTTTTTCGTAAACCAATGGGGCCTAAGATCAAATCGATGGCGCTTGGCTTTGCCGGCGGCATTATGATTTCCGCATCTTTCTTTGGGCTCTTGCTTCCTTCCATCGAACAATCGCAAAGTAGCGAGATTTATTCGCACATTGCTTATTTGCCGCCCACCATCGGCTTTTTACTTGGTGCCGCCTTGTTATTCGGACTCGATAAAATCATCCCCCACTTTCATAAATTGCAAAACGTTGAAGAAGGACCGACAAACGTTAAGCCTCTCTCCCAAAACCTCCGTTTCTTTCTTGCGGTGACCATGCATAACATTCCTGAAGGGTTAGCGGTTGGTTTTGCTTGCGGGTTGGCCTTAAGCCATCAAGGGGAGGCAGATGCCGCCTCGCTTTGTTTTGCTGCCTTTTCTTTGGCATTAGGCATTGCCATTCAAAACGTCCCTGAAGGCGCTGCTGTCTCTTTGCCAATGTATAGCGACGGCATGAAAAAAAGAAACGCTTTCTTTTTTGGAACCGCCTCAGGCGCTGTGGAACCCATCTTTGGGGTCATTGCCCTCTTTTTAGCAAAGTTAAGCGTGGTCACGCCTTGGTTACTCGCTTTTGCTGCCGGAGCCATGATTTATGTCACCTTGGACGAAATTTTGCCCGAAGCGCGCGAAGATCGTTTTAGCCACCATGCCATGTGGAGTTTTATGCTGGGCTTTGCGCTTATGATGGTACTCGAAGTCGTCCTCGGATAAAACCCATATCTTTTCTTTATCTGATTCGTTACAATCTTTGTTATGAAACGCGCCATTTTCTTTGATTTAGATGGGACCTTATGGAATGCTCTAGACCCCATTATGTCCGCTTGGAACTACGCGATGGAAAAAGCGAACCTCCCTTATCGCTTTACCTTAGAAAAGATTCAATCCTTTATGGGACTCACTCCAGAAGAAACCTGTCCCTTGGCTTTTCCTGATGCGGACCAGGAAAAAGGGCTTTCTTATTTTCATCTTGCATTAGTCGAAGAAATCAAAGAATTATCGATTCATCCTGGCACTTTGTACCCCCACGAAAAAGAAGTTCTTGCCGAATTAGCTAAACTATATCCTTTATATATCGTCTCCAATTGTGACAAAGGGTATATTGAAGATTATTTAGAAGCGTGTGGCACCTCTTCTTACTTTAAAGGTCATGTCTGCGTAGGTGATACGGGTCTAGGAAAAGCGGACAACATCCTTTATTTGAAACAAAGAGAAAACATCGACGAGGTGATTTATTTAGGCGATACTCAGAAAGATCGTGACGAAGCAAAGAAAGCTGACGTATTTTTCCTTCATGCCGCGTACGGATTCGGCGTCATCTCGCCAGACGAAAACAAAATCGATTCGTTTCGTGAATTGCCCTTGGCAATTCGCCGACATTGGATTGACTAAAAGTTTACTTCCTCTTTTTTGCCGTTCGTTATACAATTGGCCTAAAGGATGGTAGACATATGAGCCATAAAACGGCGGCAGACATGCCGCAAGAGAAGCCTTTTCGGCTGAATTATAAGCGAACCTTTTTGATTGGTTTTGCTTTCTTTGGGATCTTGCTATTATGGCAAGTTTATGATTCGTGGTGCCCGACTTTCTTGACCGATCTTTTTACGAAGGCCATTTACCATGGCGAAGAAGGTCACCAAGAAGATGTGCAATATTTAGTCGGTGTCATGATGGCTTTAGATAATTTAGCGGCGTTAATCATGCTTCCGATTTTTGGTCATCTCTCTGACAGAACCCACACCAAAATCGGAAAACGGATGCCTTATATCTTAGTGGGCACCTTCGTTTGTGTGATCGCTTTCCCTTTTATTCCGGTGTTTTTCTATCTCAACAATTTGGCCGGGACCATTGCCATGATGGCGATTGTCGTTTTCTTTGCGATGATGTACCGCAATCCGGCCGTCTCTTT
>CADAUN010000254.1:3789-4480 GCA_902791085.1 uncultured Erysipelotrichaceae bacterium
ATTGTTGGCATTGTCTTTGTCTTGTCGGAATATTTAGGGACAAAGAAAAACGCCGATGGAACTTTAGCCGCACACTCTAGGCAATATCACAACATTTGGGCAATAGAAGCTCCTTTCTTAATCGCTTCTGTTTTGATGTTAATTTCTGCATTGGTGCTCTTTTTTAACATCAAAGAAAATAAAATCGAAGAAGAAATGGCGGATGAAATGGCTCGAGGCGAGGCCTATAGCGAAGCCGCTACAAAAATCACGGAAGACGCTCCCTTAAGCAAATCAAATCGCACCATGTTGATGCTCATTTTAATCGCAGAATTCTTCTGGTTTATGGCAGAGAACGGAATCGGCACCTTCATGGGGAATTACACCATCTATTATTTGGCCGCCTCAAGCCGTTCCAATATGATGAACACCATCGTTGGGGGCATTGGTTCTGTCCTTGGCTTTGCGGTGGGCGGCATCATCGCTTCCAAAATCGGCCGCAAATGGACTTTAATCTCAGGGCTCGGCCTCACGTTGGCGGGGTATTTGCTCTGGACTATCTTGAATTTTACGGTCTTAAAAGGTGCGGCTGGCAGCGGATCTTTCCCCTTCGTCCTTTATCTCATATGGGCCATAAAAGGATTTGGCATGAGTTTGGTTCATGTCAATTCTTATCCGATGGTGGTTGAGCTCTGTAGCAATCGCAAAATCG
>CADAUN010000255.1 GCA_902791085.1 uncultured Erysipelotrichaceae bacterium
CACAGAATTGCGAAAGCGTTTTTGGCATGTCTAAATTTTCGTCTAAAGGGCGATTTTAGTCAAACTTTGACAAGGTAATCGCAAAAATTTAACGTAAATTTAAGTAAACAATCGAGTTAATGGGATTCCGTTGCATTTACTTTGTCATTTAACGTTTTTAATGCAAAATATGCCTCATAAAGCAATGGAGCGACGCTGCTTGCAAAGCCATGGCACATCGAAGCGCTAGGCGCAGCGTGTTCCCATAATGTTCCGCTTTCTTGCGCCATTGCCTCAAAATAAGCGACCGACTCATCTAAAACCATCGCGTATTCTTTTTCGCTTTCTAACCACCATAACCGCAAGAAGAATCCGATAAAAGCATTGCTTGGGGCGATTTTCTCGTATCCAGGTTTACGATGAGGTCCCAAATTTTCTTTGACGCGCTTGCTAAAGCTCTCCTCGTATGGCATCCCTAAAAATAAGGCATAGTACTGGCAGGTTTCCGAGATATGGTCTAAGCAAGGTGACAAATGGCCTTTTGCATCGCGAAGCGCATTGTCGCAATAATAGCCGTCATGATAAGCCAGACGTTGCACTTCTTCCCGAACGTGTTTGGCCGCTTCTTTTGCCCTTCCATCTCCGTAAAGATTCCCGATGGCATCTAACATTCTCGCATACAGCATGTTGCTTGGGAAATTGACCCCTTGAACATAAGACGGATCGTTTGCCATGCTCCATTCGACAAAAATCCAATGGGGAAGGTTTTCAAGCAAGCCATGTTCTTCTTCGTACTTTTGAAAGAAACGCCACAAGGCATACATTTTGGGCTTAGCTTGTCTAAGAAGCGTCTCGTCCTTAGTTGCCTTGACGTATTCCTCTAATTCCAGCACATACCACATGGCCCAATTGGGGATGTAATTATGATCCGCGTGTTCCGAAGGGAAGCACATCGGAAGCATGCCTTCGTCGATTTCGGGAGTATCCGCCAGCAAGAAATTTTCTAAGAACGAATGCTCTATCGCCGAAGAATGAAGAAAGAAACGCTCGCTCTTGGCGGTGAAATAAGAATCACAAAGCCAGCCAGCCCGTTCTCTTCCTGGGCAATCGGTATAAAGATCCACAGCATTTTGGGCAAAGGTATGCTTGGCCGCTTCTAAAATGCGGTCGAGCTTTGCTTCCCCAGTCGGTGGGATTTGTTTTACACGGTCATTTTCAATCAAAATCACATGCGGCTTTACTGTCACCCCAGGCAAATGCAAAATCCGTAAAAAGCGCAATGTATAAGGAACCGCGGTCAGAATTTCCGTATGACCTTTGGGGCAACGCATGGTAATCAAATCATTTCCGCTGCTTCTTCCATATTTCCAGCGTCCATTCACTTTGGCTTCATCAAAAACGGCATAACATTCGCTTTCTTGCTCACAATCCACTTGGAAAGCAAGGAGTCCTGTCACAATGCGAGGTAAACGATATTCTTCGTACTGGTAGCCATTTTTCACACGGTCAATGAATTCTTTCTGCACATCGTAATGGCAATAAGGAGCCAATAATGGCATCGAAGCAAAAGGAGGAACCGCCACTTCTTCAAAACCGTGGAATTCGCCTTGCTCGGTCAAAAGAGGAAATACGGTATCGTAATGGCACGGATCCCCGACTTCTGGCAGCAAATGAGGAGAGGGCACTTCTTCGGTGTCGCATTCCCACTCGTGATAAGCGACATAAGTAAAACGTTCGATGAAGCCTCTTTGTAAGGTATATTTCGTCGTCGGAAGGTCCTTCCGCGAAGAACGGAACGCATGAAAAGAAGAAGCATCCAATAACAAAGCATCGCCTGCATAAACTTCGGCGCCGAAAAATGGTTCTTGGAAGTCGCAATCATAGCTAGGAACGCCGTGAGCAATCACCAAAACATCTAATTCCTTAGTCCCCTTTGGAAGCAAAATCGTACGGACGCGCGAATCATGGGCTGCGGTCCGTTCTGGCCCCCAAGCAAAAAACTAGATAACTAAAATCAAGAGGTATTTTAAATTCTCCGGCTTTGGATTCGAGGCGCGCCGAAAAGAGCCGCCAGCGGGTT
>CADAUN010000256.1 GCA_902791085.1 uncultured Erysipelotrichaceae bacterium
GCCGGGAGGCCGAAATGGATTCCGCCGCAGGGGCACCCTTGGAGGAAATTCGTTCTCAAGCCCAAAAAGAAGTAGAAACAAATTACCTTATAATGACAGTAAATCCGACGAAATTTGACAGGTAAATCCGAAGAAATTTTATCGCTTGAACTGATAATCTGAAAGTAGACACTTTCACGTATTCATCTAAAGAGAAACGTCTCCATGAAAAAAGAGACAGATTATCGTTGAAAAACGTTCAACAGTTTCTGACTGTTGATATCGGATTGCGTCAATTCTTGTAACTCTTAACTGACAATCATGCCTTTCGCTAGCAATATATGGGCGATAGACTATTGCGCCGCACGACTTGCGAGTATAATTTTTGAAATGATGAAAGAAAAAATAGAACATGTTGGAAAATTTGACAATCCCTATCAAGCGATGATGCTAGGGAACGGAAATATCGGCTCTCTTTGCTATGGAGATAAAGAATTAAAATTCAGTCTAGACCTTGCTTCTTTGTGGGATGAGCGACCCGAACCCGAATTAAAGGAAAATTACACTTATCCCAACATGCTTTATTGCATGAAGAACGATTGGAACGAATATCTCCGTCTTTTTGATGGCAGTTATCTTCATTCCTATCCTTCTAAAATCAACGCAGGAACACTTGTCTTTTCTAGAGAAGTTTTAAATGATGATCGTTTTACAATCAATCTAAACAGTCCAAAACTAGAATTGGTCAGTCGAAAAGGAAACCTTGAGGCCGTTTGCTTTGCCACCGTTCCTGTCTTGCTACTATCCGTTCCCCTAAAAGAGCGATATACATTCTTGCCACCGCTCTATCTCACCAAAGCAGAAACGCAAGGCGGTTTAGGATATAAAGAAGGACACTTTGAAACGGATGGTCAATTCCGCGCCTACATCCCGCCCATGTACGAAAACAAAATCTATTTTGTCCTTTTCCTAGAAAAAGAAGAAAAAGATGGCCGCAAGATTTTTATTACCATCGGAACTGGCTTAAAGGAAGATGTCGAAACAGGAAAGAAATTGCTTTTGCAAGTCGCAAAAAACGAAAGCCAGTACCGGAAAGAACATCAAGAATACTGGTCCCGTTACTGGGCAACATCGGATTTATATATTCCTGAGAAGAAACTCATGCATTTATATGACGTCTGCCGTTATTTCTTTGCATGCAATAGCCATGGTTCCTATCCGATGGCGTTACAAGGCATTTGGACCAAAAACGACGGGACGTTGCCACCATGGCATGGCGATTACCATAACGACATCAATTTGGAGATGTCGTATGAATCTTATTTAAAGAACGGCAACTTCAAAGAAGGAAAAGTACTTTGCGATTATCTATGGGACCGACGTGATATTTGGAAATCCTTCGCCCGTGATTTCGCCAAAACGGATGGCTATTTGATCCCGGGTGTCATGAGCCAAAGCGGCATTCCGCTTGGCGGATGGCCCATGTATGCCTTAAGCCCCAACTGCACCATTTGGCTTTCTAAATGCTTTGACGATTATTATCGCTACACCATGGATCGAGATTTCTTGCAAAACCGCGCTTATCCCTTCTTCCAAGAAATCGAGAAATCCGTCCACGAATTGCTGCGTCCAGATCAGGATGGTTGTTTAACCTATGGTTGGTCTTCCTCTCCTGAAATCAATGATTGCAATAAAAATGCCATCTTGCCACAAAGCAATTGGGAATTGTCGTTGCTCCATTATTTATATGAGACGTTGCTGTATTTTGAAAAAGAATTAGGCATCTCCTCTTCTTGCTACGTCGAAACTCAAAAACAATTACGGCCCTATGTCCGCGACAAAGACGGGGCAATGTTAATCGCGCCTGGACTTCCTTATTCCGAGTCTCATCGGCACTTCTCGCATCTCTTGATGGAAAAGAACTTAGGATTATTAACGCCCGAACATGACTTAGATCAATTGCACAAAGATCTAGCAAAATTAGGCTCTGTTTTACATGTCTACTGATAGAACGCCCTTTTGAGGTAGAATAGTCCCGCCAAACCAAACCGCCCAAGCAGACTCCGGCCGAACGGAGGA
>CADAUN010000257.1 GCA_902791085.1 uncultured Erysipelotrichaceae bacterium
ATTGCAGGATTGGCTGAATCTATTCTACTTTTATTGGAACACGCCCGGGGATCCCTTCCAAAAGGCGCAGGCTTTCATCGAACTCGCGGTAAAAAAGCGCAAAATTCTGCGCTATCGGAATTGGGGAAAGGCGAAAGATTCCGATAAATCCTGAACTATTTATCCCTCACGTGCAAATAAGAGTTTTATTTTTTCAAAGAACGGAGTTTTTCGTTTACTGCCGTTAACATCGCTTTGTTTTGCGCTAACTTCGTTTGCTCAGACTCCACTTTTGCTTTCGGCGCTTTTTGTAAGAATCCTGGATTCGAAAGAATCTTCTCAGAACGAGCGATTTCAAATTCCAAAGTGCGTTGTTGTTCTTCAAGGCGCTTCCTTAATTCTTCCGGATCGACGTCCTCTTCCACGACCATTTCAAACCCTGGATAAAGGAATGGGCTTCCACTAAGCTCATCGGGGCGGATTTCATAAGAAGAAGCAAAAGCAAAACGCGTCAAATATTCGCCTGAGCCCGGGAACGGCTCTTTTGGAGAAACGGCGAGTTTCACTTTCGCATTTGGTGCTATGCCATGGGACGATTTGTAATTGCGGATGTCTTTGATCATGGAAAGCAAAACCGCAACTTCGTCGCTCGCTTTCTTGTCTAACCACTTCCTCTCATATACCGGATAGGTTTCTAACATGATGGATTCTAAATGGCAAGGCAAACTTAGATACATCTCCTCACTCACAAAGGGGGCGTAAGGGTAAATCATCAAAATAATGTCTTTGATGGTCCAATACAGCACGTCTTTCGTCACGGCGGCTTCTTCCCCGACGTGTGCTAGCGCAATCTTAGAGAATTCAAGATAAGAGGAGCAAAAATCGTCATAAACGAAGTCGTAAAGCGTCGAAGAAGCTTGGCCAAACTGATATTGGTCCATTTTGGTGCCGACTTTTTTGATGGTTCTAGCCAAATGATCCACGAGATAGCGATCTAGCGTTCCTAATTTCTTTTTGTCTAACGGGCGCGGTTTGTAATCTTCTCCGAGTACGCCTTCCACATAACGGCAGGCGTTCCAAATTTTGTTGAGATAAGCTTGGGCAGAGGCTACTTTTGCGCTGGAATAACGCATATCCATGCCTGGCGCGGCGTTTGTGGTAATGAAATAACGCAAAGCATCTACGCCATAGCGATCAATCACCTCTAAGGGATCGATGCCATTGCCTAATGACTTCGACATCTTTCTTCCTTGCTCGTCACGAACGAGGCCATGGATGATGACTTTTTCAAACGGTGCCTTGCCCGTGAAATGGAGGGAATCAAACACCATACGGGACACCCAGAAGAAGATGATGTCGTAAGCTGTCACCATGACGCTGGTTGGGAAATAACGTTGATAGTCTGGCGAAGAAGTATCGGGCCAACCCATGGTTGCAAAAGGCCATAAAGCGCTAGAGAACCAGGTATCAAGCACATCTTCATCTTGACGATATAAAGAAAGGTCTGGCGTGGTTTCGCTGACCAGCAATTCGCCCGTCTTTTTGTTGTAATAAGCCGGAATTCGGTGCCCCCACCAAAGCTGACGAGAGATGCACCAATCTTCGATGTTGCTCATCCAACGCAATAAGACTTTCTCAAATCGTTTCGGCAAGAATTCCACTTTGCCTTGCGTCTTTTGATAAGCTAAAACAGCATCGGCTAACGGCTTCATCTTCACAAACCATTGCTTGGAAAGCATCGGTTCAACAACGGCGCCGCTCCGTTCCGAATGGCCAACGGAATGGACGATTTTTTCAATTTTGACCAAATGCCCTTCTGCTTTGATTTTTTCGACCAATGCTTTTCGGCATTCATAACGGTCCATTCCTTGATAAGGGCCGCATTTTTCGTTCATATGAGCGGTTTCGTCCAATACTTTGATGAAAGGGAAGCCATATTTTTTGGCCAAAGCAAAGTCGTTCGGATCATGAGCCGGAGTGCATTTCATTGCCCCAGTGCCGAATTTCATATCAACATAAGAATCGGCCATCAAAGGCAATTTTTTTTTTTTTTT
>CADAUN010000258.1 GCA_902791085.1 uncultured Erysipelotrichaceae bacterium
CCCAAAGAATAATATTCTTTTTGCTGAGCCTCATAGAACAGGCGTTCATTGAATTGGCTCCGATATTGATAAGAACTATTGGTGATATAGCCTAAGAACGTTTGATAAACCCGATAAAGAATATCAAAGCAAATGTTCTTGACGCGAATGCGCGACCGTTCAAAGTCGATGGTGCCGTCTTCGTTCTTCACTTGTAAAGCGCCATGAGCGGAGAGGAAAGCATCGATGTCAGTGGTAGAACCACCAAGGCTTTCACCAACTACCGTTTTCATGCCTTTTTCAGTTTCGCCATCGACTGTTTTATCGAGGAAGGGGCCAAAAAGAGATTCAGAATAGCGATAGAGGATGTTGTTTAAGATTTTTTCGGAATTGGTATTTCCCGAAGTAACCAAGGCATCATAGATCTCTTTCAATGTGTTGGAATCCACTCCATCCACATTCAAAATCGCTTGATTTTCTTGATCGGCCGGTAAGGAGGCTTCAACTTTATCGCAAGAAGCCAACAAAGTCATGGAGCAAGCGATTGCTCCCAATGTAAGTAAATGTTTTTTAGTCATTGGTATTCGACGGATAATAGCACGCCCCTCCTTTTTTCCAGAGATCGTTAGCTGCTTTGGAAGGAAGACCATATTCAATGGCGCCTGCTTCAGTGATTAATGTGGAGCTGACACCTAATGTATTGTTTGTCTTATCTTTGTCAGTATAGCCAACGCTCCGCGCTTCATTTTGCGCGACCAACGCTTCGGCATATTCACGCCAATTGTCAGACCAAGTCTTATAAGCGGCATCAGCAGTGGATTGACGTTTTACTTTGACGTAGTTTTTCATGGAGGCTTCTAAGGAAGCGTCGTTGAATTGAATCTGACCATTTTCTACCAAATATTGGAAAAGGTAGGTGGATTGATTCGCAGAGAAAGAATTTTTGACAGATTCACTGACCCAGCCTGCGCGTTTCGAATATTCGCCCTTATCATGGACGTTGAAGTTCACATAAGTCGAAAGTGGGGAAGTCTTGCCATCCGCTTGATAAGTTGGATAGTAAGAAGTGTCTGGCGAATAAATCGTGTAATAGTCGCTTAAGGATGGCGAATCTTTCGTGTAAGAAATCTTGCCATTTGCTTCAGTTCCAACATCAGCCAAAGAATTAACAGTGACTGTATTGGATGTCTTATCGAAGGTTTTTCCATAAAGATCCAAGCCGGAACGTTTGATGGTAATGAAATGGATTCCTTGATAAGAAGAAGCGCCAGCGCGGACCGCCAAGATGATTTCACCATCGCTGTCCGTTAAGACGTTATGAGTGAATTGAGGCAAAACATCGGTAGTTTTCACTTGGAAGCCAGGAAGATCACCAAATTGTTTGCTATAGGTGCCGTCCGTTGTTTCGATGTCTGTTAATTTATGATTGTCTTTATCATAAAATTTATTCATTTCAGCGGTAGCGGCGTTGATCGTATCTTCGTTTGCCCACGTGGCACGCGGAGTCGATGTGGCGTAATTCTTCGTGGCATTATAAGCAATCGCGTTTGGCGTAATGACGCAAACATTATGCTTGTTGAAATACTTATTATAAATGATGTTACGTGGATAGAATTTTTCATTCCCGTCGTTCACTTTTCCACCATTGTCGTCCGTTGTGACTTTGCCTGCATCCGCTAATGCCATAACGGCACCGAAAGGAATGGAGCCAATGCCTTTGTCTTGGAAATAACGATAAACGGAGACGGATTCCCCATTTTCGTTACGGACGGTTAAAGTGTTATTGATTTGATTGGTAGAATCGGTGCCATCAGGAAGCGAAGTCGCATTTTCGTTCAATCCTGGAGCGATGCGATAAGCATTTTCAGCGCCATACGGATTTTTGGCGCTGTCTTTGTTTACTGCATTATATAGGGACTCGTACGCGTACACGCCATAGATAAATTCATGGACCAAAGAAGAATTTTGTGATTTTGTCATTGGGCCATT
Source organism: uncultured Erysipelotrichaceae bacterium (assembly GCA_902791085.1). Classification (GTDB taxonomy): domain Bacteria; phylum Bacillota_I; class Bacilli_A; order RFN20; family CAG-826; genus UBA4951. The sequence goes on from CADAUN010000258.1 coordinate 1,969, forward strand.
GCTGGCGTATTCACCGAAAGAGGATTTCGATCCATCGTCATCGGAATATTG
>CADAUN010000259.1 GCA_902791085.1 uncultured Erysipelotrichaceae bacterium
TTTCTTCTAAATATTGATGGAGGGTGTAAGTAAATACAGAATTAAGGAATGCAACGAATCCCTTACCGAAATCCGACTTCGTGTCATCGCCGATTTTGATATCAAATTTTTCAGGGTCGAAAGACGCCGTCTCGGAATGTGGGAAATGGCAGGCTGTTAAGGCTTCAACCAGCTTTGTTCCGACACCTTGAGGAAGATTGCCTAGGTGGTCGGTTGGATTGAACTCAGTAACTGCTTGGGATAATTCCGTTTCAACGCTTTCGAGAGATTCTCTGGCCTTTTCATACTCTTTCCTAACAATTTCCTTTTCTTGCGCCTCTCGTACCGTCTTGCCATAGTTCCTAATTTGGGTTTTTATCGAACGAACTTGAGGACGATAGGTGTCATTCAGAAAAGAATCCATATCGTCATATTTCTTCTTTGCAACAGCGTAATCCTTTGCGATTTGGCTTCTTTCGGCGGTTAGTGAAATGATTTCATTCTCCAAATCAGAAATCTTAGGAAGAAGTGTCTCGAGATCATTCTTCGAAGCTTCTAAGCAATCGTGCTCTTGCTCAGCTTGCATTTCTCCTCCGCAGAATGGACAGTGTTCGGGTTCATGAACGTTACCGGCTTTATCTTTGCCTTCGAGACTAAACCTGATTCGTTTGACATCGGCTTCGTATTGTTCTTTCAAAACGGCGCATTTTTGAAGAAGGTCGTCATCTTCGGCCAATTTTGAGGATAAGCGACTAACGTCTTTGCCCAATTCGCCAAATGTAGCAACGGCTTCGCTGTACTTTTCCTGAATTTTTATATATTCGGCATCGAGATCTTCAACCATTCCATCGGCTTGCTGATTCAGAGTGTCCTCCATGCCGTCACAAATTGGCATTTCAAGCCAATCGTTATTTCGGGTGAGGTCACTTATCTTTTCTGAAATGAACCTCCTCAGTGATTTTTTATCTTTTACCCAATTAGGGTCTCTTTCGTTACCGGTGATGAAATTTTGGCCGTACAGCTGGTAAAGAAGGGCGGATTTAACCACGGTGATGGGGGTTTGGTTAGGAATGAGAATGTTCCCGGGGTTAATGATAGGATTTTCCTTGATGATAAATGTGTTGATGATGTGGCGGACGCTTAATGGAATCGTTTGTGCGTCAGACGTTCTGAAGATCTTTGTTGGATGATTATAAACAGGAACCCCAAACAAGCCCATCAGCATCTGGCCGTAGTTGAAAGAGTTACGTGTCCTGCCCGTATCATAATCGCCGCTCCGAACAAGTTGGGTGTGACTCTCAATTGTTGCGAGGTCTGCACCGATGTTTCTGGACAAGATGGCATAGCCGTCTTCCGTGATAACCTTCATCTGAACGCGTTCGATAGGATATTTGCCCTTACGAAAAGGTGGTTTAGAAGCTCCTAACAAATAATCGATGCATTTCAAAATCATCGTTTTTCCACAGTTGGATGGGCCGACGATGATGTTGAGATGCGGTCCGAATTTTGCTTCTGATACTTGACCATCTGTAGCAATGGCTTGAACCCAGTCGATGATAAACATTACTTACTCCTCCGTTCTTTTTGCTCTGGCGGCTTTTAATGCTTCATCCAGAGATGATGGCTCGCTGACATCGTACTTTTTGAAGATAGATCTCACAATTTCCCGATACTGTGATGAGTATGTGTCATCCATCTCTTCGATAAAACGAACCCCGTCATCGGTAATCATGTATCTATACCCTTTATCCAGGTCTACTGCTATGAAACCTAGCCGTACCAACTTCTTAATCGCCTCTTCAACCAATAATTTCTTTGCGGTTAATTGGCTAAATTTGTAGCGGTTTTGACCATGCAGGTCGTAATCAGAAACTCCAAATTCAAAGCCGTAAACCGCCATAAAATCAATGTTGGAAATCGTTGATGCTGACAATGGCCAGACCGTCGCCTCGGCCAATAGAAGAAGTACCCTGAGGCTTGTTTCGAATCGCGAATTAAACAGCGATTCCTTTTGCTTATTCTCCG
>CADAUN010000260.1 GCA_902791085.1 uncultured Erysipelotrichaceae bacterium
TGCGGATGTCGTGATCATGCAAGACGATCTTTCCCGGATTGTGACTTCCGTAAAAATTGCGAAAGCGACCAAACATCGCGCGATTTTTGACATCGTTGCCTCTTTATGCATCAAAGTTGTCATTGCGTTATGCGCTTTTCTGATTCCGAATTTCCCATTGATTATTGCCGTTTTTGCTGATACAGGCACGACATTATTAATGGTCGCTGCCTCCGTTCTTTTGCTTGGCAAAAAGATTCGCTGAACGAGAAAGAAACCTCTTTCTTTTCTGCTCCTTTCCTAGTTTTGCTCAGGATGAGAAGCGCATTTCAATCTAGGCTTTTGAAAAAAGCAAAAACCATACGAGATATGATGCACCGCAATTCGAATCATTTGCGAAAAGCGTGAAGCAAGGATTCTTACACGGAACGATTTCAGTAAAACAACCGTGTCCAGTTTCCTTTACAATTGTGCTTCATGCACAAAAAATAGACGTCATCTTGCAAGGTGACTTGCGCGTGCGTATAATACTCGAGCATGCGCACTTTACACGCATGAGCGTGGTAGGGCCTTTGACGAAGGTCCGAAAAGCCACTGCATAACGTCAATTCGCATGAGCGTGGTAGGGCCTTTGACGAAGGTCCGAAAAGCCACTGCATAACGTCAATTAAGGAGGACATTATGGCAAAGAAAATCGTCAAAGTCCTGAAAATGGAACTCCCTGGCGGAGACGCCCATCCAGGACCGAAACTCGCTTCTGCGGGTGTTCAAATGGCCAAGTTCTGCACCGACTTCAATGCGAAGACGGCAGACCGCAAAGGAACGACAGTTCCGGTCATCATTACCGCTTACGAAGACAAATCCTATGACTTCGTCATCAAGACGACGCCGGTAAGCGATTTGCTTCTCAAAGCAGCAGGAATCAAGAAAGGTTCCGGTACCCCCAACAAATCTAAAGTGGGGCACATCTCCCAAGCTCAATTGGAAGAAATCGCCAACTACAAGATGCCAGACTTAAACGCCAACGACATCGAAGCGGCGAAGAAGATTGTGGTTGGCAGTGCTCGTCAAATGGGCATTACCGTCGATGCGAAATAACAGCGAGGAGATAGACCATGAAACAAGGGAAAAAATATATCGCCGCTGCGAAACTCGTCGATTCTAGCAAAGAATACAGCGTTGCTGAAGCAGCCGCCTTACTCAAAAAGACCAGCACCACCAAATTTGATTCTACGATTGATATCAGCTTCCGTCTCAACGTCAATCCGACCTTAGCTGATCAATTGATTCGTGGAACGCTCGTTCTCCCTCACGGAAACGGCAAAACAAAGAAAATTCTTGTGGTTACCAATAGCAAGCAAGAAGAAGCGAAAGCCGCTGGTGCGGACTTCGTCGGTGGCAAAGAAATGTTGGAAAAGATTCAAACCGAAAACTGGTTTGGATTCGATGTCTTAATTGCCACACCTGAAATGATGGGCGAACTCGGAAAAATGGGTCGTGTGCTTGGTCCAAAAGGACTCATGCCAAACCCACGCAACGGCACCGTTACGATGGATATCGCCAAAGCCGTCGGCGAAATCAAACGCGGCAAAATCACTTACCGTGTTGACAAAGACGGCAACCTCAACATCTCTATCGCGCGCGTTTCCTTTAGTGAAGGAGATATCGCCGATAACATTCAAATGGTTTGCGACACGATTGCCAAATCGCGTCCGTCGACCGTCAAAGGCACCTTCATCCAGACCTGTGTTGTGCATACCACAATGGGTCCCGGCATGAAACTCACCTTTGCTACGCGGAACTAATCCGCCACCCATTTCTGGGGTGAATCGCTTGTTATACCTAAGATAGCAACGGGCACTTGCCTTAATACATCACGTTGCTGAGGTTCACAAATTCACAATTCTCACTAGTTATATCAAGCTTCACATAGTCGTCAAAGAAAGGAGGAACACAAGATGAACGAATCTGCACTTCAAGCGAAAAAAGCATCCGTGCAGGAAATCACCGAAGGCTTCCAAAAAGCGAAGACAGTGGCCATTGTCTCTTATCAAGGCTTGACTGTTGCTGAAACGCAAGAACTTCGTCGCCAACTCCGCGAGAAAAACGCCAAGATGGGCGTGTACAAAAACACGTTAGTCCGTCGCGCACTCAAAGATCAAGGCATTGAAGGCTTAGATGAAATCCTCGAAGGACCAAACGCGTTAGTTTTCTCGGAAGACGTTACTAGCGCTGCCAAGATTCTCTACAAATTCTCCCGTTATCACGAACATCTCGTCTTACGTGGCGGTCTTGTAGAAGGAACAGTGGTTGATGCTGCTGGCATCAAAGCGGTTGCCAAGCTTCCTACGAAGGAGCAATTGCTCTCTATGTTCTGCATGGTTCTCAACGAACCCGTCGCTGGCTTTGCCAGAGCCGTTAAGTCGATTGCTGAGAAAGCG
>CADAUN010000261.1 GCA_902791085.1 uncultured Erysipelotrichaceae bacterium
TCAACTTCGCTGCTCGCACTGCCGAATAATTCTCTCCTCTAATTCAAAGCTAACGCTCTCTCACGAGGGCGTTTTCTTTTGCTCCGATATCAAAAAAGATGGGTTTCCCCATCGATATTTGAATTTTAATAAATTAACCTATGGTTTTGGTAAGGCCAACAAAATCCATGGTTTTTGAGAAATGACGAGCAGCTTCTTTGGCTTTCTTAAAGTCTTTGGTTAGGGCATAGCAGCAAGAACCACTTCCAGACATCCCGACCAAGGTGAAACCGAAGTCCCGTAACGCATTTAAAGCATCTTTGATGGCAGGAACGATTTCTGTTGCGGCTGGTTCTAAGTCATTGCCATAAGCAGAAGCAATTAAAGCGTCGTCTTCTTGTTTTAGCCCTTCTATCACTTTATCGTTATCAATCGGCAAACGCGGGAAGCGATCGCAGATTTGATAACATTCTTTGGTAGATACCCCTTCTTTTGGCTTAATCAATACGCACCAATAAGAAGGATGACAATCTAAGGGGTGAATAATCTCTCCGATGCCTTCTAAACGGGCAGGACGGTTCAAAAAGAAATAAGGGACGTCGGCACCGATGGATAAGGCAATTTGATGCAACGTTTCTTGATCTGCATTGAGATGCAAAAGCTCATTCACAGCAAACAAGACGGCGGCCGCATTGCTACTGCCACCACCCAAACCTGCGGCGAATGGAATTTCTTTATGAATATGAATATTGAAGTTGTCTGAGAACGAACGAAGAGCCTGAACAGCCTGTCCGCATAGATTGTGCTTCATCGCATTCAGCAAAGGATCGTCTGCCGTAATATAGGTATCCTGTGCCCCAGGCATGAGATTGACTTCTACAATATCATGCAAATCCAAAGGCAAATTCACCATGTCTAAAAGATGATAACCATCAGAACGAGTACCGACGATTTTCAAAGACAAATTCAATTTGGCGTAAGACTTAATGACTAAGGAATGTTTCCGAAAAAGCATAGCAGCCTTATGTGAAATTCTAACCACACCGGAACCCGAATACAATCCTGTTTTCACGCAGAATAAGGAAAGAACGTCGTGGGATAAAGGATAAAAGACAACGCCATTTAAAGAAATTACGCGGTTAATAGGATGCTGTTGTGCCTATTTTGTCGAATCCGGCCCTACTTGTCCCATAAAACGGATGGTAATGGAGTTGATATAAAGAGGATCGGAAGACAAGGAATACAGTTTGAAATAACCAGGATCTGAATTCAAGAAGTCAAAAGAGACTCCACTTTCTAAACGAATGGAATCTTGAACGTAAGATTCGCTCCAACCATAGGCAAAATAAGGATTATAGATGCACCCGCCAGCTTTTAAAGACAAAAGCCGGTCGTCGTAACGACCGATGTTTTGGTACCCTAAATACCATCCTTTGGAAGTGATACGTGACAAAGAAAGATAATGTACTTCTTCGGGGTCATGAAGAACGAGATGTTCTATGGGCACGAGTACGAATTCAAGTCCCTGGACGAGCTTGAGAAAGCGATCATCGCTTACATCGATTACTGCAATTCGGAGAGGATAATGGAGAAAACAAAAGGGCTGCCGCCTATTCTTTATAGACAGCAGTCCTCGAATCAATTATCGCGCTAGACAATCAAGTCCAACATATGGGGTTCATCTCGTTCGTCAGCGCATTTTTTGTTTCGTTAGCAGACAAAGCGGGAACGGCAGACGTTAGAAACGATTTTGCCGTTCCTAACAATATCCCCAATCGTAATATATGTTTCGTTTATTGGATGATGCGTATGGACGAGAGAAGGCCTTATTTGGTCTTTCCTTTCTTGGGACGGAGCCAGAAGTAAAGCCCGACGCCAAGCCCAGCCGCTACTGCACATGCAGCAATGACGATACCTGCAATCGCGCCGGCATTTAATCCTTCGCTTGCTTGGCTCTGTTCCGTCGCCCCGCTAGAAGTTTGCGAATGGCTATCGGTCGGTGTTTGTGGCTCTTCTGAAGAAGTAGGAAATTCTACTTCAATTTTTTTATAAACCGCATAG